>JAHDGX010000036.1:0-4234 GCA_020631575.1 Candidatus Altimarinota bacterium
TTATGGCTACTCAAACACAAACAAGAGATAGTGAAGAAAACAAAGTTCTTATGTCTGACACGCAAGCAGTTCCTCTCTCTGCTCTTGACCAAGCAGAAGTAGAAGAAACTTTTAAAGAGGCAAAAGATTTTAGGGAACTTGGAGAAAAGATAACAGCTCCCCTTGATAGTATTATCTCAGAGACAGCTCAGATTATCGATGCAGATCCTATCATGAAAGTTTCTGATGAGCTCGCTGAAATGAACAAGGATGTACAAGTTGTCTATGATGATATCATAGATAACGATGGAATAGTGATGAAAGTAGCAAAATCAATTCCTATCGTATCATCACTCGCAAAAGTACTAGATTCTAAGTGGGACGAAGCAAAGTTTAACATTAAATCAATGGAAGGAAAAATCGAAGCTATATTTGACTGATTTGATCAATCAAATGTATCTCTTGATACATCTATAGATATGCAAAAAAGTTTCCTCGAAGGAATCGAAGCAAACCTATGAAAAGTAGTAGCGTATAAAGAATTTCTCACTGAAAAACTCGAAGAGTTCAAACTCAAAGCAGAAGAAGTCACTGACGAAGATGAGAAACTCAAATACGATATGTTCCTGAGAAATGTCGAATACTTTCTTTCTAATCTTGTAGTACTCATAGGAAATCTTGAAATGGCTCGAAAGAGACTTCTCATGAGACTTGATAGCGCATCAAAACTTTCACTCGCAATGAGTTCTAGTAGACCTATATTTAAGACGCTTCTCTCAACGGCTCTTATAGAAACAAGTAGCCAAAAAGCGCTTGATGCAAGTATGAAAGCTCTTAATGTTATGGGTGAGACTATTGATAAAATGTCATCTGAACTTACAGATAAAGCAATTGAGTCAGCTAAAACTTCTGAAGAACTTACCAGTAAGCCAGTGCTCAGTGCATCTGTATTTGTAGAAAATGTTACAAAGCTTAAGAATCATTTTGATCAAATAGAAAGCTATAGATCACAAATCGAGATCGAAGCGCAAGCCGAAAAAGATGCTTTTAAGGAAGCTAAAACAAAACTGGATGAAGTAAAAGTACTCTCAAGTAAGTCTCAAGAAGAACTTGCTGCTGAAATCAATAAATAATATCTATGTTCACAAGAACAAGAGAGAATGAAACATCCACTGCACCACAGATAATTCGTGTTCCAAAAAATATCCAAAAGGATATTCAGGAACGCGGATTTCATCTATATAAGTGGATTTCCCCTGATGAGGTGAAACTCTCTATAGAAAGAGATTTTTTGTCTGCTCTCAAGTATGTATGAATTCCTCTTGCTATAACTTCTATACTCTTTACTTTTATTACGGGTCTCAATCCTGCAGTCTTTTTTATAACAATCATACTCGGAATGAGCTGAGTATTTGCATATCTCCTCTTTCTTTCTATTCGTCGATCAAGACTTCTGAGTAAGTCGGCTTTTGTTATAATGACGGATAGTAGTATTTCTCTATGAGGAAAAGTAAGGAAACTCTCTGAAGTCTCTCAACTAAAGAGTGACATAGATACTGTCTCTGAAACATTTGAAGAAGACCTTTTTGGTGAATCTCGATTAAAAAATAGTAAAAAATGACTCATGCAAGAAGTGATGGATCAACTTTTTTGATGATACAGCACTATATTTAACATGTTTGATGGTTCATCAAGAATCAGATTATGAAATTCTAAAGACTCAGCGGGCTGAGTGATGCTTATACTTGCTCTCTATACTGCTTATATTGCTATTATGGCAAGTATATATTTTATTTGAGTATTATTTCTATTACTCCTTTGAAAACTCTTCACTTGGCTCAATACTGCATACCTCATAAAAAGAGGACAAAGTGTAATCAAAATAAACCAATTGTTTTGAGAGCTTGATAATGCGTCAGAAGATATCAAAGAGCAAAGAAAAAGTCTAAAAACTCTCATATGAAAAGCTCAGGATAATGAGTGGAAGGATGGTCTTCTTTTAGAGATTAATGCAGGAATAGAGAGTATAAATACTTCTGCTCAACAAGCTGTACTCGAGGTGCTATCACTCAGAAATACTATCAGTAATTCTCGCTATAAAGATATGTTTTCCTTTAGTGTATATAACGGATGGATAAAGAAACAGATTTCTAAACCTCTCGAAGATATACTCTCTCTCTTACAAAGCAATAAAGAAGTCATAGAAAACAGCCTAGAAGAGATAGATAAACAAATCTCATCTACGCAGAAAATAGACTATATAAGTGTACTCAAACTCCAGAAAAAGAGACTCAAGATGCAACTTAAAACTATTAATGAGCAGCTACCAATGCTGGAGAATTCAATTGCTTCACTTCGTTAACCAAATTATTATGAAACAACACGTACTCAAAACACTTAGAACAGAGCTAGAGCGTACTCATGACCTTGTTCATCACTACAAAACTTCTGGTATCAAAGAATGGTTTTTTAGTGTTTTTTGAAATAGCTTTAAACGAATCCTTGAAATATATGCAAATGAAAAAGAAGAGGTGCTAATGGCATATGCTACACTTCACTATGACATAGAGAAAGATATCAAAAGTCCAGAGTCAACGATGCAAGATGTAGATCATATACGTATATGAATTACAGCCATGACATATAAAATAGAATCTTGTAGTGAAAAACTTCAAGACCTCATATCTCATTCTCACCGTCAAGAAGAAATCTTACATCATGAAAAGTTATTTTTTGTAAATCTGATTGAGAGCTTCAACTCTGATCTCGCTGACTGGGTATGATCTCATGAAAAAGCACTCTTTTGAGAAACAACAAATATAGAGGATGGTACTGGGAAAAACTCACTTGAGACATGAAAGATTCGTCTCAGTAAACAAAAGCAAAAACTCCAATCCCATATTGAAAATATACCTAAAAAATAATTATGCCAACACAAGATACTTGATTTGATGCATTTTTTGATGCAGTCACCACTTCCCCTGAGTTTAAAAAAGTAGTAACAAAAGACTGGAAATGAGATTTTGGAAAAGCCCTCAAAGATATGGAAAGTTCGATTTCTAAAGCTTGAGATATCACAAATGTATTTAAAGATACCTTTGGAACTCAGGAAGCTATAGATATCTGAAACTCACTTCAAACGACTCAGTCCTCGGAGGAAAATTGACCAAAAAGTACAAAAAATGCTGAAGATGACAAAAGACCAAAGATAGATGTCACTCCAGAGTATTTTACTATGAAAAATCCTGACACTTGGTGATTTAAGTGAGTAGCTGGAATGCAAAAGCTCAAAGATGATCTCAGAGATGGTTTTATCAGACCATTGCAATTTCTCTTCTTGGTAAGAAATCTCAAAGAAAAGTACGAAAACATGTCTCCAGAGGAAATTGATACACCAAAAGAAGAGAAAGAGAGTAGACTTGTAGAGCTTTATAAGAACTATGAAAAGTTTCAAGTCTGAATACCTACTGGAATGCTACTGTATGGTCCTCCAGGTACTGGAAAAACATTTATCACAAGGAAATTGGCTCAAGAAATGTGAGCTGGTCTTATTAAAAAATCTGTATGAGAATTTGGTTCTTCATATCTCCATGAAACCAGTAAAAATATAAGGGAATTTTTCTCAGCCGCAAAAAAAGAAAGTGAAAAAGGTCCTATAATCCTCTTTCTCGATGAAATAGACTCACTCGTATCAAAGAGAACAGATAAGGTAGACTCCAATAAAGCAGAAGAAGTTTCACAATTTCTCCAAGAGTTTAACGCGCTTGATGAGGCACCAAACCTGATTGTAATTGCTGCAACCAACAGACCTGATCACCTAGATTCAGCTCTGTTAAGGTCTTGAAGGCTTGATAAAAAATATTACATCTGAGCTCCTGATTTTGAGGCAAGAAAAGAACTTTTTGAAATCTTTATTGCAAAACAGTGAAGACCTCATAGCACCCTTAACTACAAAAAGCTCGCAGAGCTCACTGACTGATATGTTGCAGCTGATATAGAAGCCATTATAGAGGAAGCAGCGCGAGACGCGAGTGGGAGTATCCTCGAGTTTGCTCAAAAGATACAAAATCATGATGGGGATATTTCTGATATCGAGCATGCTCTTGAAAATCATGAAATCAGCCAATGACTTCTAGAAGTGGCAATTTCAGAGACGATTCCATCTATAAAACTGGTCGATATGAGTGTATTTGAAAAATGGGAAGAAACTATAGCCTAGAGCGAAAACTGGTCAAGGAAAAATCTTCGTATTATC
>JAHDGX010000036.1:4334-10281 GCA_020631575.1 Candidatus Altimarinota bacterium
GTGTGATCTATACAGCTCTTTCATAAAAGTTCTAAAGAAAAAAGATATTACTATTACCCGAGCTTTTTTTGCGACATATACATAGATAAAAAATATATATCTACTTCTGAAAAACGTAAAAAAGTTATCTTTCTTCTCTCAAATGTTTTTGAATGTTTCGATGAGTTTGATGAAAAAAATCTTCTTATCGAATTTCACAGAGATATTGAAGATGCGTATAACAACTCTAAGCAGTATGAGCTCAGATATGACTTTATTAATATCAATTCTCTCTCTGACATATACAGTAAAAAAGATATAGCAAAAGAGATACGTAAGTTTATAGAAGAAAATAGGAAAATTAGTACTATGAGTGGAATAAAAAGACAATTTCCTGAGTTATACCGAACCCTCTTATTTTTTGTATACAATATATTTGCGATGCAAAAGGCTATTATATCAAGTGAAAACGAACTTCAATGAATACAAGAGTATGAGTCTAAAAATGGAGATAATAAGCATATAAGTATATCTGAGGAAAGATTGAAGCTGAATCAAGCATCGCTACAAAAGACTCTCACACTCTATAAAAAGAATTTTGAGAACTTTTTAAATGTTATGATGTATAAGGATTAGTATGAAAACAAGAATCAGGCATACTCAGAGCTCCAAGAGAACTATCAAAGGACCATCTCCTATGCTGAAATGGGCTATAGCTGTAGCTTTTTTGTATTCTATACTATGATGAATATTTGCGAATGATTACCCTGGAATATTTTTAGCTGGACTATTATACATCCTTCCAGCTTTCGCATTCACCTGGCTAATAGCTGAGGGTATTATAGTACATAAAATCTTTGAGAAATATTTCGTTGAAATGGTACTTTTTCTTTGAATGCTGCTTTCAGGATACATATACACCATTGTTTACACTCCCTCTTTTTTCCTCTTAACACTCTCTCTATTTGCTGCATTTACCATGAATCTTTACTTCAAGTATATACGAGAAGATAAAGCTATAAAGATGAAAAAAGCTATTCTCAAGACAAAAGCAAGAGATTGATTTAATGTGCTCCTAAAAAATAAAAATTTTCTAAATCATCATAATTATTATCATAGTCAGAAAAAAGAACAAGAATATAAAAGTCTCCTCCTCAAATGGTCAATTACATCATCTATAACTACGATGGCATGAATAAGTTTTGTATTCTTTTTAATAGCAATAGGTGATGCAAATGCGAGTATTTCTGCTGGATTTAAGGTAAGCTCTGTGCTATTTATCGGATGAAGTATGCTACTTGTGTTTAGATCTCTCTTTATACACTATACAAAGACTATTTGGAAACCTATCAAGATATATCAAAAATACGTGTCAACGGATTATTTTGTGAAAGTAAAAAATAAGATATTCACATACTAAATATGAAAACAAGAATCAGACATACTCGCAATCAAGATACAAAATATAATAGCAGTAATGCTACGATTGTTGACTTCTTTGTGATAAGCTTCATATTCATATTTATGATTTTTGTTATGGTAAAGCTAGATTGAGGGAGCAAAAGCAATCAGGAGATTACAAAAGCTCTATTTTTTATACTATTTATGGGGTATTTTATTCTTCGTAAAAAGATCACTCAATCAGTACACTCGTTTACGAATCTAGAAAATCCATATTTTTTAACGCTTCTTGCAACCCCTTTTATTTATTTCTTAGCAAAATGAAACTGGTGAATTTTTTTAATATATGTACTTACTGTTATCTTTTGTATTCAATATTTTAAGAGAATCTTACCCTACCGGTTTAAAGAATCTAAAGCTCTTACCAAAATAGATGCCAATCAATTACATAACAATCACAACTATTATAAAATCAACAAGAGGCTTATTACAGCTGCTGAAAGAGAAATACGGAAAGAAGAACATAAAATGGACTATCTCCTCACAGCAGGATGACTGAGTTTCACTCTGTTTATATGGATTATGGTACTAGTAGTTATGATGCCAAGTATGCCAGATATAATAATGAATACGATGGGACTAATGACACTTCTAGCAATACTTGGATATTTTATTGCGCTTATACGTCTCAGGGTGAAGTACGCAAAGATTCTTCACAATCCTCTCAATACGCTTCTCTTCTATGATTTTCGTGGTAACGATTTTGTATACTCAAAATCTGCAAATGCAAGATGGTGACATGATTATGTTTTTTACAAGAAAAAGTAAATTTCACTTGCTCTAGGTCCAAAATCATTATACTCTTTATAGAGCACTTGAGCAGCTATCAACTGCAAGCTCGGAGAAAGAACAGGACTAACTCCCTACTAGACTCTCCCGAAGACATCACTTCGTAAAAAAAATAAAATTAAGTATCAGCTTTGGGTGGTAACTTCTAGTGCACTTCTGCTAGACCAAAAGCATATATGTTTCCAGATTTAGATTATAAATCTTGAGGCATGTGTGCTTTTTTATTTTTTAGCTCATCTCATATGAAAGCTATATATACAGAATCTGCTCCTGAACCAGTATGACCATACTCTCAGGGTATAATTTCTGGAAACATGTTCTACTCCAGTGGGCAAATAGGAGTAAACCCCGAAACTCTTCTCCTCAAAGAGTGATGAATCCTTGGGCAAACAACTCAAGTGTGTGAAAACCTCAGAGCAATACTTGAAGCCGCTAATCTCTCTTTCAAAGACGTGGTAAAAGTTAACATCTATATCGCAGATATCAGAGACTATGATGCAGTGAACCATGTATACAAAGACTACTTCTCTCATAAACCAGCTAGAAGCTGCGTGGCTGTAGCTGCGCTTCCGGCAAATGCTCTCGTAGAAATAGAAGTAATTGCTGAGATAAACTAAACTCTCGTCCGAGATGACGGTATAAACTATAAGCAGGAAGGGTGGCTGAGTGGTTGAAAGCGCACGCTTGGAAAGCGTGTGATCGGTTCGCCCGATCCGCGAGTTCGAATCTCGTCCCTTCCTCCATTAAGTTTCTCTTGCGATAAGCGATAGCGAATCCCAAGGAAAGTTACATCGAGCATAAGCGAAGATGCTTACAACTAATTTTATGAACCACACAATAAACATCTGCCTGATACCGGCCCCAGAGTTTTACAATACATGTGTAAGGCTCAACAGTTTAGATAGTGGGAAGTATAACAACAATTCTAGAGCTTACATCCCACACGTAACGCTTGGGATGAAGACTCTGAATGATCAGCAAATACAAAAACTCAGTATAGATTTAAAATCTCTTAATTTTCAAAAACAAAGAACAAATACTTTAGGATATTACGCGAGAGAAGTAGCTCCATGAGATATCTGGACATGAATCTGAATAGAAAAAACTGATAGTTTGCAAGAATCACAAAAATCAGTACTAGAGCAAAGCGAAAAATACGAAACACAAAAACGAACTCCAGATACCTACGCAATAGATGAGTTCTACGAAGAAGAAGAAATTAGTTTCTTTCCAGAATCAGAATACCTCGCAAGAGAGAGTCTCCACATAACACTCGGAAAACTAGATATACAAAACGAATATAACACATTAGAAATACCAGCAAAAGTTACATTTGATACACTCGTAATCGGGAAGATTTGAAACTATGGATCAGTGAGAGAAATATTATTTGAAATAAATTTAACCTAAAAACACTATGAAAAAGAAAAATATTACATCTATCGTTATTATTCTCGCTGTCATACTTATTGCTGGAGCTGCTTTATTTAAAAGTGCGAGTGCTCCTACAAAAGAAACAGAAAAATGAGATATGAGTGATGCTACAATATCAAATTCATATATCTGATTAACAGTTGATGCAGCATTAGAACGAGCAGAGCAAAATGGAGATATATTCAGAGTCATAAGTGTAAATTGAGAAGCTCGACCTGCAACTATGGATTACAGACCATGAAGAATCAATGCAAGTACAGTGCGAGGAGTAGTAACAGAATACTATATAGAATGAGAGTCAGAGTGAGTAGAAGCTCCAAAACAAAGTGCAGAAGAACTATATATTGGTCTCACACTTGAACAGGCTCAAATGCTTGCAGTAAAAAATGGTACTACTCTCAGAGCAGTTTCTATAAATTGAGAACCACAAGCAACAACGAGAGATTACAGACCAGGGAGAATCAACGCTATTATAGTGGAAGGACTTGTGAGTGATTTCACGGTTGAGGGAGAAGATAAAAATTAATAAAAAAAATATGAAACTTATAGATAAACTCACTCAATTAGGTATCTGGGTAATCATAATGTTTATATGAATTTGATGAATTACAAGCTTCTACCTAAATATATCTGGTAAAACAACTACTACCCAAGCTGTTGTAACAGATATAACTTCTAGAAATATATCTATCTTGGTTCAAAGAATTCCAACTACTCGTTTTAAAATTGAAACTGAATATTTTGATAGAGACTGAATCAAATATAATTTCTCAATTCATACAGATACAAGATGATTTAATGCCCCTATTTCAAAGAATTGATATGAGATATGAGACATAATTACCATCACCTATCAAAATGCTAATCCAGAGATTGCAAATCTTAAGATACTAGATTAATACCCAAGACACTTAGCAGTTTAATAGACCAAAAGAGTTTTTTGAGAATAGAAATAAATAAAAATAATGAATTGAAAGATATTTAATATGGTAACTTTACTAATACTAATCTGTATTGGGATTTTACTCGTATTTATTGCCTGAGTATATTCAACTCTAAATCCTGTAACTACGTTAGAAATATCTGCAAAGGATTGACTACAGTTATCTTTAGCTAGTTTATGACTACTATTAACTTCTTTATGATTTTTCTTCTGATACGCTAAATTTAATCAAGATAAAGAATTAGAAATAATTGAAAAATACACAAAAAAATATGATGAAATATGATCATATTTTTGATTTGACGAATCAGACGGAGAGTATACTGTGAGAGATAATAAAAACTACTATAAAAAAATATTGAGTATCTGGTATGAGGAATACTATTTAAATGAAAAGTGATATATTCCTAAATCTCTCTGGACTGATTGGTCTAGATGGATACGTGATGATATAGAAATATTTTTAAACGACGATTATTATATAGATCAATTAGACGTAAATGAAGAATATTGATTCGCTAGAATATTAGTTGAGATTTACTTAGATAATAGTTTATGATTCTATGATTTTATATTCAAGATGATTGAAAGTTGTATTTCTAAATTAAATTCAAGAATAATAAATGATTATACTGATGAAAAGTGAACTGTTACAAGTGATTGAATCTGGCTAATTAAAAATATAGAAAATTATGAAAAAGTACTGAAATATATTTCTTTTAAAAAGCTAGAACACGATAAATACTTAGATCCTAAAAAAATATAACTAACCCCAACCAACCTATGTTTCCAAAAGTAAACCCAAAACAATCGTTTCCTGAGATGGAGGAAAAAATAATAGCATTCTGGAAGGAGAATGATACATTTAAGAAGTCTGTTGAGCAGAGACCAGAAGAAAATCCGTATAGATTTTATGATGGACCTCCATTTATCACGGGGACTCCACACTACGGTTCCCTGCTCTCGAGTATCGTAAAGGATATCGTACCACGATACCATACGATGCAAGGAAAACGTGTAGAACGTAAATGGGGTTGGGACTGTCATGGTTTGCCTATTGAGGAAAAAGTACAAAAGAAATTAGATCTCAAGTCTAATGCTGATATCGAAGCTCTCGGTGTTGAGAATTTTATACAAGAATGTTATACCTATACAAAGGAAACATCTGCAGAGTGGGATTGGTATATCGATCATATCGGAAGATGGGTAGATATGGAAAACTGCTACAAGACGATGGATCAGGACTATATGGAATCAGTGTTGTGGGTATTTAAACAAATGCACGAAAAAGGCAAGGTCTATAAAGGTCGTAGAGTATCACTCTACTCTTGGAAACTCTCG
>JAHDGX010000037.1 GCA_020631575.1 Candidatus Altimarinota bacterium
TATGGTTTTATACTCGTTGCAAGAGAGAGAAAGGATTTTCATGAAAATGAAGAGCAACTCTTACAAAATACTGCTTGAAGCTTTGTTGGGGTTATCCATCAAAAACGAATACTCGATGATAAAAAGAATAAAGCTTACATAAAATCCGCACTGTAAAAAGCAAAACTCCCAAAAAAGTTTTGCTTTTTTACTTCTTTCACTCATAATCTTTTCTAGAGATTGTTGCAGCTACTCATGAATCATGGAAAAGTGTGCAGTGCGATAGTAAAAACCTTTCTCATTTTTACATTTTTATCATAGATACATGGAACCAACAAAAAAACTTTTTGTTTGAAGTCTCTCTTGGGGGCTCTCTTGGCAAGACCTAAAAGAAGCATTTAATGAACATGCTGAAGTAGTTTACGCTAAGATTATAACTGACAGAGAAACTGGAAGATCAAAAGGGTTTGGATTTGTAGAATTTGCAAGCGTAGAAGATGCTTCTGCTGCAAAAGAAGCAATGGACGGTGTTGAACTTGACGGAAGAGAAATCAAAGTTGACTTCGCTGAAGAAAAACCAAGAGATTAATTATCTCTAAAAATAAAAAGCTACGCAGAGCGTAGCTTTTTATTTTTCGTACTTTTCCCAAAGTCGTATCCAAAAGACTTCTCAGAGTATGCATAGTCATATAAGCATAAATGAGATACGAAGTGCTCATTCACTCGATATATCAGTAAGGTAGAGAATCAGTAACATAGATAGTATACTTCATCCTCTAGAGATAATAAGCAATATTTCTCGTCATAGCATCTTGGGATAAAAATCTTGATCCTTTGTTGATTTATTATTATCCATGACTGCTAGATCATAGGTATGAGCCGATACTCTGTACATTGGAAATAAAAATAAAATTCAAAAAGAAAATAAAAGAAATGTGTATATATTAAAAGACGCAGCAAGTAAGAAATATAAACTAGATAGAAATATACAGATATAAAAAAAGTACCTGAGTCTATTTCAAATATTTCTCTTCAATCAAAAATAGATTACAACATAGCTTGAAATAAATGCCAGAAATCATTGCAAAAGTCCTATATTTATCTCACTTTTCAGAAGCATTATGCTTGCAATCGCTACAGAGGTCTTTACGAGTCAGTGCTTCGCTCAACTAGAGAGTAAATACGCATTTCAATATTTATATTTCAAATGAAAGCACTCAAATATGTCTGAAATATTTATCTTTTTAGGAATGTACTCAGGAATATTTTTAATAAATAAAAATGAAACTCAATATAAACATGGGAGAAATAAAAATAATGCCGTATAAGCATCAAAACTGATACTATCTCACAGAATAAAAAGTCATGAAATAAGTAAGGGAACAAATACACTTATGAGATTCGAACCTGCAGAAATGGAAGATGAATAAAAATCTCTCGAAGTGTCTCCTATATTTTTCAGCTCTTGAGAATGTACCGCATTCCAATATGTTCCTGCAGCTACCCCGTAGAATACTCCATATATGTAACTTGCATATAAATTATAGGGGAATAAAAAAAGTACTACAAATGATAGCATAAAGAAAACATATCCAATATAGTACATCTCTGATACATTTCTTTGCAATAGAGAATATAGTATCCCCACTGAAACAAATCATATAGCAGAGGATGTGAAGGTAATGAGGTTAAAAATAAGTACATGCGTATAGGAAGATGCGAGCTGAAATACGTATATGTTTACAAACGTAGTCGATACTATAACCCCTACAAAATAAATCCACATAAGATATACCATTGAGCTATGTGCTTTACTCAGAGAGGAAAATGCTTGCAGAAAGTCTTTCATCAAATCTTATTTTACTATATTTACATCAGCAACAAAGTATTTTGGATCTTCTATGACGTTTATATCCACTATTTTCTCAGCATTTTTGATTCGGGCTCTACAGTCAGGGGAGAGATGACGAAGATGGAGTATCTTCCCTGCTCTTTTATATTTTTCTGTGAGAGAGTTAATAGCTTCTATCGCGCTATGATCCATGACGTGCGAGTCAGCAAAATCTATAATTACTTCTTTCGTATCTTCCTTGATAGTGAAGAGAGTTTTAAACTTTTCTATTGAGCCAAAGAAAAGTGGCCCATTGAGATCGTAGTGAGTTCTCTTTTTTTCGTCTACAAATCTTTTTACTGAGATATCTTCTGCTTTCTTCCACGCAAATACAAGCGCTGAAATAATCACTCATGATACAACAGCAAGAGCGAGGTCTCCCGATACTACTGTTATGATTGTTACAGCAATTATAACAAATGCGTCACTTCTCGGAATTTTTGGAAGCATTTTAAATGTTGGCCAGGCAAATGTTCCTATTACCACCATAAACATGAGTCCCACTAGAGCTGCGAGAGGAATCATTGCGATATAACTCGTAGCAAATACTATAAGAAGTATAAGAAAAACAGCTGCTGAAACCCCTGACATTCGCCCTCTTCCCCCATTAGAGATATTGATCATAGACTGTCAGATCATAGCACATCATCCCATTGCTCCAAACATTCAACACACACCATTAGCGATTCACTGCGCTACAGATTCTTTATTATTATTTCCTCTTGTTTCCGTTATTTCATCAATAAGACTGAGCGTCATAAGTGATTCAGTAAGACCGATTATAGCAAGTACAAGAGCGTACGGAGTGATGATCTTCATCATTTCTAAAAATCATACTTCTATGAGAGGAATATGAAATACAGGGAAACTTCAAATGATATCTTTATAGCCATTTTCAGCAAGATAGGAAGAAACTGTTCTTACATCTTCAAAACCAGGAACAAATAATACTAACAGTGTTACAAAGACTATTGCTACTAAACCTGATGGAAGTGATTTTGTAAGTTTTGGAAGAAACTGGATTATTGCCATAGTGAGCAATATAAGTCCCAGCATAATCATCATCTGTGAGCTCACGAGCCACTGTCCATCTACTTTAAACTGCCCTATTTGCGCAAGAAATATAATAATGGCCAGACCGTTCACAAACCCGAGCATCACTGGATGAGGAATGAGACGAACAAGCTTTCCAAGTCAAAATATCCCAAAAAGTATCTGCATTGCTCACATGAGTATGAGCGTCGCAAATAAAAATTCAACACCATGAAGCGTCACCAGGCTCGTCATCACAACGGCAAGAGCTCATGTGGCTCAAGATATCATTCCTGGTCTTCCTCCAAATATTGCTGTTATCAGACCTACAAGAAAAGCAGCATGAAGACCAACCATAGGATTAACCCCAGCTACAAATGAAAATGCTATTGCTTCAGGAACAAGTGCTAATGCTACAGTAAGACCAGAAAGAATATCAGTTTTTAATTGACGAGCATCAGAAAATTCATCAAAGAATCATTTCTTTTTTAAAAATCAAAGTAGAAGCATGAGCTATTATATGTTATGAATTATCTAGTAAGCACTAAGGCTTAAAATTGTGGCATGATAGTATAGTAAAATAGCAAAAAGTAAATAGGAATATGTTTTGTAAATACCCTTTTCAGTATATCATTCTGCATAACTATTTTTTGATCTATTCGATGCAATTTTCAAATACAAAAATTACGAAATTTATCTTTTGTAGTATCCTCTGACTCAGCTTCTTATTTTGATATGGTTTTGTAGCAGCAAAGGAACAAAAAGTCATTTATATTGATTCAAACTATCAAGAATTTATCTCTTTTAAAAAATATCCTTCACTCGCTCAAATCTACTACAGCTCAGACCTGAGTTTCGAAACGACTCATCCACATGATATTTCTCTCATAGTAAAAAATAACTCTCTTGTATTCTGGAAAAGACATGGAAGTGATATTACACAGAGTCAGTTAATAATAGGAGTAAAATGAAAACAATACTCTTTTCCTATCCATATAAATATTGAAAAAAACGAAAGAGATTTCAATATTTTCCCAGACATGTATGAACTCACACTTCAAAAAAAATCTCTTTCCTGCGAATCAGCAGCAGCTGCAGACATACTAGAAACATTTTTTAGGAAAAGCATCCATGAAGATTCTGTCATTAGCCTACTCCCAAAGTGAAGTCACTATAATACACTTCCACAGGAACATCCTGACGGCATAAAAATATGGGGAAATCCAGAACTCTGATTTGTATGACACATAGATCATAGCAGTGACATCACTGCAAAACAGAAGCTCATGACATGATACTGAGTCTATGAAGCTCCCATATCTGATGTATATCAAGATTATTGATTCTATACAGAAATATTTAATGAGTCAAAGCATAACAGCGTCATCTGACCTGATATGCATCTGAGATATCTCTTAGAAAAACTACAAAATGGTTCTATGGTACAACTCTGGTGAGATTGGTGCACTAAAATAGAATATGATGATGGAATACTAGAAAGTAAAAATGATGGAAATATAGGATGATATGTAAGCGCAAAAAATACTTGCTACAATGTCGATGATCCCAGAGAACTCAAATGGAAATATTATGACAGAAACTGAAAGCTGCAGGAGCATATATGACTCGATGGAGAGCATGCGTTTATACTCTTATGATGGAAGGGAGATATAAAAAATCCTACTCATATCAGAGTCTGGGATACAGATACAGGATATCACCTCTACCCAAAGCAGGAATGGATGAGAAAATGGGAGAAAATGGATTATAGAAGTATCATAATAACAAAAAAAGACTCATAACGAGTCTTTTTTTATGTTTTTAGATTTAAAACGGCAGGTCTTCTACAGAGATGTCATCTCCTCCAGCAGCTGGTGCTGCTCAACCTCCTGAAGCTTGGGCTCCATCTGGTTTCCAGTCATTAAGCGTAAAATAGTGAGTATCACCGTACTGCCCTGGTTCTTTTCTCTTAGACATAGTGACGTTTACATAACCTTTTTCATTTGCGTATTGAGAAAGCTTTTCGATATTAAAACTCATGTTGAAAAATTCTCCGTATTGACCGTTAATAGCCTTGCAACTTGTTCCATCTATATATGTTTTTGACATACCCGTGTAATTAAATTTTAAATATGAAGTGATTATGAAGATATTTTGATGAAATGCAATGATTTTTTATATCAATTTGAATTGGACTATCACCTGAGTATCATAGATCTAATATCTCATAAAATCTACCTATGTACACTCTTATAACCTGAGCCAGTAGTTGAATCTGAAAAATGTCAGCTGAGAGATTTGCCTCTCAGTGACATAATCTCATCCTTATGGCTCGTAGTATAGAAAAGCTTGAGAAGCTCAAGTCTAAGCTAGAAAAGAGTCATGATATCTCCGTTCTCATATACAAGCTCGATGTAAGTGACTCAAGCTCTGTAGCAGATATATTTTCTTCACTCAGGGAGGATAATATAAAAATTAATCTTTGCCTTAATAACGCAGGACTTGCTCTATGAGAAAGTGAGTTTAACAGTGTTTCTTGGCAAGATCTTGATACCATGATTCAGGTAAATATAACAGGATTTACCCAAGTAGCTCATGAGATACTTCCATTTCTGAAGGAAACAGAGGGTATGATAGTAAACGTGAGCTCAGTTGCTGGAGTTGAGGCCTATGAGTGAGGACATGTATACTGCGCATCTAAGGCTTATGTCAAAATGCTTTCAAAAGCTCTGCGAATTGATCTCATGGGAACAAATGTCAGAGTCACGGATATTGCTCCTGGAGCTGTTGAAACCGAAGGTTTTTCTACAACTCGCTTCAAGTGAGATGCAGAAAAAGCTGCAAAAGTATATGCAGGATATCAGCCACTCCAGACCTGCGATATTGTAGATACTATTAATTTTTGTTTTAATCGGCCACAACACGTAAATATAGAATACATAGCAATCATGGCAACTGCGCAGGCAAGTGCAAGGAGGATATTTAAGAAATAGGTTCACTATTTATAAGATATTAAAAATTAAGAAGTATCTCTTAATTTTTAATATCTTTTTTGTGGAGTTTTCAAAGAAAGACTTGAACACTTTATAACTAAAATAGCTTCCCGAATTAGGAAGCTATTTTAAAAGAAAAACTATTAGTGACTATGATCTGTATGACCATCTCATTTAAAATGAGTTTCACTATTTTCTTCTACTTCAGAGTTATCTGAGCTAGTTCATTCATTAATTTGTTCTTCTATAATAGTATTTTCTTGTTCATGATGATCATTGCTTCCATGACCATGTTCTCATGCCCAAAGATATCAAGCTCCTACAAGAGCATATAATAGAGCTGATAATCCTACAAAAAACACAAATCCTAGTCATGCATAGATGAGATGTATTTTCTTATAAATAACTTCTTTTTCTAAGGAAAGATATGCATATATAGAAACAAGAAATCATGCAGGAACAAGCCATACACTCCTATCTGGTGAATCTGGGAAATGTTGTAATCCTCAAGTAAGTGCTCATATTGCTACTGCTAAAACTGAGGAGAATATAATAGTTCTTATATAATCTCTTTCCTCAGGCTTTTGTTCTAAAAGTGTTCAAACAATAAAGAATACTACTCATACAAGAGAGGTAATAATTTGCCTCTCACCTGAAAAGAATCAGTGAGAAAGTCATCCAGTTATAAATGATATACCTGTATATTTAATTATGATAGCTACATGCTCTTTTTGAATTTGTTTCATATATTTTATTTGTTAGTTGTATAACCCCATTCCACAAGCCACTGATTCATCTGGTCTATCTCAGCTTGTTGCGCTGAAATAATTTCTCTTCACATTTCTTGCAGTTCAGGATGTTTTGCAGCAACTAAGAATTCTGCCATATCTATAGCTCCCTGATGATGAGGTATCATTCACTCAAGAAATGCTTTATCAAGTTCATCTCCAGTTTTTCACTGCAGCATCGTTCACATATCTGCCATACTCATTTTCATTGGATCCATATTCATAGAATCATGATTCATTCCCATTTTTCAATGGTCCATCATATCTTTATGATGATTCATAGGCATAGTAACAAGGTGTCCAATTCAAAGCCCAAGTATTAAACAAAGTGCTCATACTACAATATGAGAAGTGTAATTTTTTTTCATAATAATTTTTTGATAAATAAATAGTAAATAATAATTGTACTATCTATTCTATGTTGTGAGTTTTATTATTCCTATGAGATAAGAATAGTTATAATTTTTTATTTTTTTGTGTAAATTTGGGGGAGCATAAATCAATATAACACACAGCAATGCAAGTGGAATAGTAAATTCAAAAATCTTAGTAAAAAGTACTTTTGCTACTAAAACTTCTATATAACTTCAAAGTGAAATTATTTTCGGACTATGTAATTGAGTTTCTGATGATATACAATGTTCTATACAATCCCCTACGCTCATTCCATGATGAGACATCACACTTGCATGAAGTCATAAAAATACTGGAAGTATCAGTATGAATACAAAGCAAAATAACGTTAGGAATGTAGAAAGTATTTTTTTCATACAAAGAGTATATGTTTTCAATAGCTTTTGTAAAGATATATGAACACAAAATAATCCCTATTCTAAGGGATTATTAGCTATAAAATTTACTGGTGGAGTTTTTAAGAGAGAATTTTAACACTCTAATTTTATAAAGTTCCTATCTGCATAGCCTACTAATTCTTCATTTAAAATTTCACCAATTACGATCTTCACAAGTTGTTCCTATAACATCGAATAATCCCCCTGGTCATAAATCAGCAAGACAAACATTCCAATAACTTAGGTTATACTCTGGGTAAGCAAAGTATTCTATATTATGTTTCTTTTGGTATTTCCTAGACTCAAGCTTAAATCAAAAGATATATCATTGTCATATATTTTTATATTCAGAGATATTTCCATTTGTTGCTTGAATATAATAACAATTTTTAATAGGGGTAATATCTGCATTAAATTGTTCATTAAATTCTTCTACATTCCCAAAGTCATATTCTTTCATTGGAATATCTTTTAATATCTGCTTCACCTTTTCTAATTGAGAAAAATTATATTCATCTATCTCTATAGCCTCTGCCTCATAAGCTAGTATTTCTGGATCTTCCTCATTTAGAGTCTTCATTTTTTCAGCATAATCATCTTCAGCCGGAGAGTAACTTAAAAGAAATTGTTTATGCTTATATCCTTCATACATATCCTCAATTTTTACTTCCCAGATTAATTTTCATATTAGTAAAATCAGTAATATCAATCAGAATATTTTAAATTTTTTCTTTCAAATCTTCTTGATATCTTCCCATAGAAAGTAACGTATGATTACAGGAATACCTATAAAATTCAATACTATTAAAATATAGAATCCATGACGAAAAATAAAATTTCAAAATGGTGAATAAAGTATTTGAAATACAGTTATTTGAATTGCTATATATATTCAAATAACAATGACTGTTCATATTATTCTGAGCAGCAAACTCTTATAGTAATGTAGTTTATTATTTTTACTTATTTTTATCACATGCATTTCTTATGGTTTCATAAAAATCAAACTTATTTTTCATCAAAATCTATCTCGATTAAGTCTCTTTTTGATACGTATATATCAGTTTGTTGATCTATTTACAAGGATTAGAAATAACATCTATCGTTCATTCAAAAATCATATCACTACTACATACTCAACCTCATGGACCACATAAAGATTCTTCTATTTTATTAGAAACTGATTCTGGATATATGAAATAATCCTTTCCGTATGTTTTTTTATACTTGTTCGAGTACAGTAATGTACCAAATATATACTCCTTCCAATATCTTCTTCTCACCAATAAATATCTGTAGTAGATATATAATAACAGTTTTGAACTGGGTCTATATCTTGGTTAAATGTCTCATTGAAATCTCCTAGACTCATTACTTTGTTATCTCCATCTTGAATATTAATCAATGCAGACTTAAATTTTTCTAGCTGGGTAAAGTTATATTCATCTATCTTTATATTTTCTTGTTCATTTTTCATATGAAAATATCCAAAAATAGTAACAACTAGAAGAACAATAAGAGTTAATAATATTATGATATTTTTTTATGTTTTTTCATTACAATCTATTGAAATTATTGTTCACAATTTTCACTAAAAACAGTATCTAAAAAATTTTGTTTTATTTTTTCTCAATCTTCAGGTCATACTACTTCAAAAATATAATCCCATTTTAATCAACAAGCATCACCATACAACAGACATGTATGTTCTATACCTAAATAATCTGAGCCTCACAAAGATGCTCAATAATATCATTCTCAAAAATCATATTTTTTAGAGTGAAGTTTAAATCATAAAATATATCCTTGATTATCATTAATCTGATGTAAGTAGGGACATGTATCTTTAAATTGAATATCTTGATCAAATTGCTTATTGAATTCTTTCAAATTTGTGAAATTATAGTCAGTGCTATTCACTAATACTTTCTTTAGCTGTATTGCAGTTTGAACATTATAATGATCTATTATTTGCTTATTAATATTGATTCCAAGCATAACTCATAATATTATAAATACTATAGTTATACCTATTAAAGTTTTTTTATATTTTGTTGGTATTTTTATATATTTTTTCACAGTAATATATTAGATAATTATTTATTTTTCTTCTTTGCAATACCAAAACTTATACCCTCGTTTTCCTGCCCATTAAACACTATTATATCAAAATATCATTGTTTTGGACTACTATATTTCTCGTGTTGTTCTTTAAGGCTCACTCTATAACTTCATGTAGCGAGTCAGTCAAACTCATAATATCCATTTTTGTCAGCTTTTAAAAGAAGATCTATATTTTTTTGATATTTTCAATCACTGTCCATATCTAAAAACACTTGTTTATTCTTTTTAGGTGTGTCTCATGAATCATATAAGCCATTATTATTTAAATCAGAATAAATATATCATGAAACACTCCCTTGATTACTCTCTGGGAATGCTGGAGTTGTATTAATATTATCATATATACCATCTGCATTTGTATCTATCGAGTAAGTAAGAGGTTTATTGTTTGTTTGTTGCGTAAGTCATACCCAATCAACACTATATTTCTGTGGTTCAGGAATTATTCAAATATTTCCAACATATACAGTCCCTGTTCAAGTTTCTCTAAAATTATCTACTATAAGGTT
>JAHDGX010000038.1:0-6707 GCA_020631575.1 Candidatus Altimarinota bacterium
ACCAAAATTATTGGTGTAGTAATCGATGTAAGATTTGATGCAGGATATGTACCTGCTGTATATGATGCACTTGAAGTTCAAGGGCATAGTGATAAACTTGTACTTGAAGTACAACAACAACTTGGAGATGGAGTAGTGAGAACTATTGCTATGGGTGCCGTTGATGGACTTAAAAGAGGACTTGAAGTAGTAGCCACTGAGGCTCCAATCTCAGTACCAGTTGGTGCGGGAGTACTTGGACGTATGTTTAATGTGCTTGGTGACCCTATCGATGGTGAAAAAGCTCCAAAATCAGAGTATATGGATCCTATCCATAGATCAGCTCCAGCATTTGCTGACCTCTCAAATAAAGCAGAAGTCTTTGAAACTGGTATCAAGGTAGTAGATCTTATTGCTCCTATGCTTAAGGGTGGTAAAGTAGGACTTTTTGGTGGTGCCGGTGTAGGGAAAACAGTTATCATGCAGGAGCTCATCCACAACATTGCTTCTGAGCATGGTGGATTCTCTGTAGTTGCCGGAGTAGGGGAAAGAACTCGTGAAGGGAACGATCTCTTTCACGAAATGACTGAATCAGGAGTTATCGATAAAACAGCCATGGTATTTGGACAAATGAACGAAGCTCCAGGACCAAGAGCAAGAGTTGCTCTTACAGGTCTTACTATGGCAGAGCATTTTCGTGATAGAGAGAAAAAAGATGTTCTTCTCTTTGTAGATAATATTTTCCGTTTTACGCAAGCAGGTTCTGAGATTTCAGCGCTTCTTGGTCGTATACCATCAGCCGTTGGGTATCAACCTACTCTTGCTACTGATATGGGTGCCCTCCAAGAAAGAATTACTTCAACAAAGGATGGATCTATTACTTCAGTACAAGCTGTATATGTACCAGCAGATGATCTCACTGATCCAGCTCCAGCTACGACATTTACGCATTTAGATTCTACAGTTGTACTGAATAGAGCGATTGCTGAGCTTGGTATTTATCCAGCAGTTGATCCTCTTGATTCAGCTTCAACGGTACTTGATCCAAATATTGTTGGTGATGAGCACTACGCTGTTGCTCGTGAAGTACAAAGAATTCTTCAAAAGTATAAAGAACTTCAAGATATTATCGCAATTCTTGGTATGGATGAACTTTCAGAAGAAGATAAGAAAACAGTTGCAAGAGCAAGACGTATTCAAAAGTTTCTCTCTCAACCATTTTTCGTAGCAGAACAGTTTACAGGTACTCCATGAGTATATGCAAAACTATCTGATACTGTTGCTGGGTTTAGAAAAATTATTGATGGTGAAATGGACGAAGTACCAGAAAATTTCTTTATGTATAAGGCTGGTATAGAAGATGTAATTGCTGCTTTTGAAGCATCTAAAAAATAATTAAAATATGAAAATAAAAGTACTTTCATTTTCGGGAGAAAACTTTGCTCATGAGAGTGTGACATCTCTTACTGTGATGACAAAATCATGAGAAGTAACTATTCTGGATAATCATTCTCCTATGATTGCATCTATAGAGCCATGTGTACTCTATACAAAATATAAGGATGAGAATGGAATTGAACAGAGAGAAGATTTTGCCATCTGATCATGAGTTGTTGAGGTAAATAACTCATCTGTAAAGGTTATGGCAGATATGCTTATCGACGTAGAAGAAGTTGATCTAGACCAAGCGAAGCTTGCAAAAGAGAGAGCTCTTGAACTTATGGATAAGTATAAACATGCAAAAGATAGAGTAGATATGGAAAAGTTTATAGAAGCAGAGGATATGCTCCTGAAGTCTATAGCGCAACTAAAACTCTATGATCTAAAAAAATAAATCTAAAGAGATAAAAAACACTGAGAAATTTCTCAGTGTTTTTTATTTGCATAATTTTAAATATTATTTATAGTATAAATAATTTATTTGTAAATATATAGATTTATGAAAATTGTCTTAAGTATTTTATGAGTATTATTGCTGCTATGACAGACCCATGCTGGCCTGTTTGAATATAGCCTTGGAGAAAGCACTCATATAAATGCAAGTTCGAGTGAATCGGCTGATGCAGTTGAAACTCTCAATTATAATAAGAATCAAATACAAGCATCTAGTAGCTCAAAAAGATATTATTTCTCAGAAGATACAGTTTCAGGAGTTGAACTTGAGATGAAACATCTTCTAGATATAGCATCTCAGATGAGGATAGATATATCTAAGATGAAGAATTATTCATCAAGGCCATATGTTCTCCTGCGATCTCAACTGAAAAGAGATCTCAGAAGTATTCAAGATAGAATCAATTATCTCAGTGATAGAAAAAGAGACCTAATGAAGAGAAATTGATATTACGATTATAGATATATTCGAAGCAACAATAAGAGATTTCGCTCTGCAAGAGCTCAAGACTATTATGAAAAGTATAATTATGCTTATAATGATTACACTTATGGATATTACACATATGATTCATATAATAACTATTATACTCGGCAGCCACATTGGGTAAATCCAAACCTAAGAGAACGTCCACAGTGATATATTTATATTAAATAATTTTAGTAACAATGAAAAAAATAGTAGCAGCAGTGCTTATTAGCATTATTACTTTTAGTAATACCGGAGCTTTTTTTTATGATGCAGGTTATAGTAGCGATGTATATCATGGTTACAATACCTATACCCACAATAACCACCACAATCATTATGATACGAATGCTTATTTTGATTATGATAGGGAGTGGTTTGAAGAGGAACAAAGAAGAAGACAACTTCAAAGAGATTATGATAGAAATCTTTGGGATCAAAGACAAAATGAAAACGTACGTTACGAGAGAGAAATACGTGATCAGTGGGAAAGGGAGCAAAGACAGATAGATTATTTCAACGAGGAGCAAGCAAGATTAGAAAGAGAGAGGATAGAGAGAATAAATAGGGAAAATAGAATTGAGTGGGAAAGACAGAGGGAACTCACAGAACGTATTAATAGAGAGAGTGAATTAGAATTTCATAGGCAGAGAGAAAGAACAGAAAGAATCTATAGAGAAAATGAAATCGATAGACAGAGAAACAGAGACCAGTGGGAGAGACAACATGAGCTCACACAAAGAAATAGAATACTTGAAAGACAAAGATGGGAAGCACAGTATGAATCAGAAAGAAATAATGTATACAGAGAAGTAAATTCATGGGATAGATCAGCTGGAGATTATTATTCTCACGGCTATATCTACATTAGGTAATAAAAAAGCATCTTCACTTTTGAAGATGCTTTTTTATTTTTCTCAAAACTCTCTATACTATAGCTAATATCTTTTTTTATTGCTCGTGGAATATATAATTTCAATCTTTATTATCTTTATTCTTTTTCCACTCGCTATAGCTGGTAAGTCTATGGCCCCATGGGTTCCAACAAGAAAAGCTGATGTAACAAGACTTCTTGAGCTCTTGGACATAAGGCAAGGAGATAGATTTTTTGAGATTTGATGTGGTGATGGGAGAGTATCAGCAGCTGTAGCAAAGAAATTTCCACAAGTAAAAGTACTAGGAATAGAGATAGCTTACCCTATATTTTTTATCGCGAAATTGCGTCAGGCCTTTTGTGGAAACCCAAATCTTTCTATCAAACTTGCAAATGCTTTTAAGCAAGATTTTTCAGCATATTCACATGTATATGTATATGGCATGCCAGATAAGATGGCTGAAAAGATTGTTCCAAAATTCATGAAAGAAGCTAGACAATGATCCAAGCTCTACTCATATGTATTTTCTATTCCTGATGAATATAGGAAAAATGTTATTTCGTATGGAGAAGAAAATCAGGCTAAGATACACGTTTTAGAAAAGAAATAATTGGTTCTCTGCATGAATGCTTTATACTCACTGTATTATTATTTTACTACGGCATATGAAAAAAATACTCAGTACGATTTTATTACTTACGATTATGTATCCATTAGGAGTATTTTCAGCTTCATATCGAGATACTGCAAAGATAAATAGCTATGTGAAAGTTATTGAACAAAGAGCTGCGAAAAATATAGCGAGTAGATCGATCCTCGAACGCGTAGACCTTCTAGTGAAAATCCAGAAACTCATAGATTCTTATGAATCAAAAAAATCTAGAGAGACTTCAAAAATAGATTTCGTAAATTTTCTCTATGCTCTTGAGGAATATATTGCGAGTACTCTCCCAAGTGAAGAGAGTACTTCTCAAAACCTTGTCATAACAATAATTGATGATGTTCGTTGTAATAGTTGTAATACTCAGGGTATTGTTTCACAACTTAAGTGAGCAAAGTATCTTGATGAAGCTGAATATGTGAGAAAAGACTTTTCAGATTCAGGTGTCCGAGAGTATTTAACACAAAGAAATATCCAGAGATTGCCAGCTATTATTTTCAGTAGTAATGATCTGAATGATGGGGGTCAGATTACACCATACTTAGTTGAAACGAATCTAGAGGATTACTCTTTGAATGTTTGAGCAAGCTTTGATCCATTTACCCTACGCTCAGAAAAATGATTTGAAATTATAGAAATGTCCATAGTAGATAAGATTATGAGAGATGCGTATGTACTCTGATCAAAAAATGCAGAAATATTATGGCTTGAATACTCTGATCTTGAATGCCCATTTTGTGCAAGACTTCATAACAGTTGAACTGTTACTCAAGTTTTAGAAAATTATTCTTCTCAGGTGAAATTTTCATTCCAGCATTTCCCACTTGATTTTCATACCAATGCCAGGGATGCAGCGAGCGCAACTCAGTGTGTTGGGATCTTATATGGGGAGAAAAGATATTATGATATTATAGATACCTCATTTGAAAATATGTGAAATAATAATTTTTCTATGTCGGAGTATTATGAGTGAGTGAATGATGTTTTGTGAAATATTGATCTAAAGCAGATAAAAGAATGCGCTCAAAAACAAGAAACCATCGACCAAGTTTTGGAAGATAGGACTCAGTGACAAGATATATTTTGAGTGACTGGAACTCCAGGAAACGTCCTTATAAATACTAAAACAGGAGAGTATACTACTCTTGCATGAGCATATCCATACGCAAGCTTTGAAGAACTGATAGAAAAACTATTACAATAAAGATTTTGCATGTGGATTATTCGTTTCCATCTTTTAGAGAGTAAGCACTACAATAAAATGAACCGTATTTATAAAAAATACGGTTTTTTACCGCGGAGAGCATCTCCTGTGAGTTTTGCAAAAGCAAGTTTACTTCATCATACTCAAAAGATTTCATGGAGAGCGATTTCCAGGCAGGTATCAGTGGATCATAGTAGCCTCTATCGTTTTGATGAATTTGCGCGCGAGCACAGTATGCATAGAGAAATCTTTCACGTATTTTTAGAATCTAAATCAGCCCTATATATAGGGAAGAACAGAGTTATAGACATGCAAACTCTAGACAACAGTCAGCAAATATATGATTTGACCAAAGCAGAGCTTGAGAGTATCTTAGAGCGCATATAATTTTTAAGTAAAAGCTATGTGTTGAATATTTGCATATACCGGTGATACAGATTGCAGAGAGAAGCTTGTAAATGGTTTAAAAATGCTCGAATATAGGGGCTATGATAGTGCTGGAATAGTAGCAGTAAGTCATGATAATGATATATTTTTAGAAAAAGCTGTTGGGAGAGTCTCAGCTCTTGCAAGTAAAGTTGATGCTAAATTATCAGATGATACCTTATACTCAACAGGTATTGCGCATACTCGCTGGGCAACACACGGTGGAGTGACAGAGGCAAATACGCATCCACATATATCGAGTAATAATAGGTTCTATATTGTTCACAATGGGATTATTGAAAACTATAAAGAGCTCAAAGCTGAGCTAGAAAATAATCATAGTTTTTATTCGCAGACAGATACCGAAGTAGTCGCAAAACTTATAGAGACACTTCACGATGGGGATCTCAAATCTACGATGGAACGCGTATCAGCAAAGCTTGTAGGGGCTTACTCGCTCGCGGTTGTTGATAGTGAGAATCCTGGAACAATAGTTGGTATTAAACTTTGAAGTCCTCTTATAGTAGGGGAGGCAGAGGATGGCACCTATATATCAAGTGATATAAACGCACTCTCTTCGCTCGCTCAAACGTACACAATTCTTGAGGACCATGAGATGGTAGTTATCAGGGATAAAAAGTATTCTATCTATCTTGCGGGGAAACAGGTAGAGAGAGCAAGTCAGGAAATAGAAGAATGACAAAAAATAGATGAGCTTGGAAGCTTTACAAGCTATACAGAAAAAGAAATATTTGATATCCCATCAGTACTTGAAAACGTTTGGTCAGGAAGAATAGATTTTGAAAATAAAGAAATTAAAAATGAAACGCTTGATATCTTGAATGATTTAGATATACACAGGCTTTGTATTATAGCGTCAGGATCAAGTAGCTATGCTTGAGAGATGGGAGGGTATTTTTTCAGAAAGTTTGCCTCTCTTCCATGCGAAACTATTATTTCAAGTGAATTTCTCTCTGACACATTTATTCCAGAGAAAAAGACGCTTTATGTATTTCTTTCACAATCTGGAGAAACAGCTGATGTACGAGAATCGATGAAAATAGTAAAAGCAAAGGGATGTATGACTTTTGGAATAGTAAATGTGGTAGGATCTACGATAGCCCGCATGGCTGACTATGGGCTCTATTCTCACGCAGGAGTTGAGGTGTGAGTTGCCAGTACGAAAAATGTTATAGCGCA
>JAHDGX010000038.1:6807-9905 GCA_020631575.1 Candidatus Altimarinota bacterium
CTTTCATATATCCACTGCGAAGCCTACTCAGCCTGAGAGCTTAAGCATGGTCCACTCGCGCTTGTATCTCCAGAGTTTCCAACGATGGTGTTTAATCCTATGGGAAGCTTTTACGCAAAAACAATTTCAAATATTCAAGAAGTGGCAGCGAGAGAAGGTCCAATCCTCGGATATATCTCAGAGGATGATACTCATAAAGAGCTCTATACAGACACCATAGAACTCTCAAAAACTTCAGAGCTCCTCTCTGTATTTACAGGACTCTCAGCATCATACCTCTTCGCGCTCTATCTCGCAGAGGCACTTGACCGAGATGTAGATAAACCAAGAAATCTTGCAAAGAGTGTAACAGTTGAGTAAAATCAATTGCGTAGATTTCTAAAAGTAATACTATTTGAGTATTACTTTTTATTTATGAGATGACACCAACAGCCTATCTTATCATCTGACTTTCTTTGGCTTTAAATATATTTTTCATATTTGAATATGTTGATTCGTGGGTAGAGAAAAAAGTGGAAATTCTAGAAGAAACACAGACTCAACAAAGTATAGTTTTTGAAGAAAAGTTATTTTCAGAGGATTTCAGACTTGCTGATTATTCTTCTACGAAGTTTACTCTTGAGGAAAAGGGAAGAGATATTATCAAAAATGCAAGAGAGTTTCATTCGTCACCAGCCCTAATTAAGTGAGAAGCATACGAGGAAGCAATGTGCGCAGCATACGTGTTTGAGCTCTCACGCATCATGTGGGATCCTTCGGCCCCATATATGATCGGTATGATGGAACAAAATACAAAGAGTGTTGCAGACGCGTGGCAACTCCCATACTCATATGAATACGTTTGAGGGAAGATTCTTTCAGATTTTACCGGAGATTTTTCAGTTGATGAAAAAAATTATTGGGAATCCATAGATACACTGAAATTAGAAGACTTTTTTGACAGAGCATTCTCAGAACAAGCTCTTTTTGGTGATATATGATTTTTATATAAAGATACTAATTTTACTCAAGACTTAAAAATATTTGAGAACTCCAACTCTCATATCGCAAAAAACATATGAACTTCTCGCTTTCAGAGAAAGATTTCTCAAGACCAGCAAGGCAGTCAAGATGATGCTGTGGTTCAAGCTCTTTCCTGTGACGCAGATATATATACTAAGATAAAACCACTCCTGCAGCACTACGAATTATACCTGGATGAAAAGAGAATTGTCCTGCACGAAGATGATTTTTATTATCTTACTGAAGATAACACTCTAGGAGATTTGGTGGTTTTCACAGATATGTCGAGCTTGTCTTTTCAGGATATTACACTCATGCACTTTTATGAGTGAGCGCAGGTACAAAGTCTCTTTGAGATGACTTGCCAATGAGAATTTTTCCCAATCAATATTATGCAAATTAATCCAAGATTCATCGAAAAAATGTAAGTACTTGACATTTTTTATTTTTAATTAAAATAACATCACCATAAATCAGGCATTTCAGGAAAGGTACATGAATATGCTCCGACTTATAGTACGAAAATACTGCTATTCTCTGAAAAGAGAGAAACTTGTAGTGTTTGAAACAGATGAGGATTTTTTTATACATGACGGACTTGACGGTCGTGTTTATAAGATTCCTTTGCAGGAGATGCAGCGAGATGGTATGAAGGTGCAATTGCAGCATCCCATTACTTCATATTTGCTGGATCATGAGTCCTAATATTGGCCCCCTTTTGGGGGCCTTTGCTTTGCTTGAGACAAAACTTTATTTTTTAGAGTTTTTCTCTATAATCACAGCGATTTATTTATATAAAAATGTGCAGGTGGCAACAAATAACGAGACAGTTATCAGTTTTAAAGAAGTAGACTTTCACTATGATTTGAAAAGGCCTATTTTAGAAGAAGTAAATTTCAATGTGCGAAAAGGATCAAAGATCACTATTATGGGGCAAAATGGAGCTGGGAAATCAACAATTTTTAAGCTTATAAATGGAACTCTCAAACAAAAAATAGGAGCAATAAATACTCCTGCTGATACTACGATTGCTACAGCCTATCAAGTAGTACTCCAAGAAGATAAAGAGCTTACAGTTCAAGATTTCTTTAGAAAATACTATCCAGATAAAGATGAGTTCAATATAGATAAGCAGATAGGAGATATTCTTCAGGTAGTAAATCTTAACGCTCCACTTGATAAAACAATCTCAGCATTTTCAGGTGGTCAACAAGCGAGACTATTACTAGCTGCTGCGCTTATTCAAAACCCCGATATTCTTCTTCTTGATGAACCAACAAATAATCTCGATAGTGACGGGATTTGGCATTTGACAGAGTTCCTTCAAAACTATTCTAAGACAGTACTTGTTATTTCACATGACGCAGATTTTCTCAATAGCTTTACTGATGGAGTTCTCTATCTTGATGTGTATACAAAACAAGTAGAACAGTTTGTCGGAAATTACTATGACGTAGTAGAAAAGGTAAAAAAGAAAATAGAAAAAGATAACCAAGAAAACCAGAGACTTCGTAAGGAAGCTATAGCAAAAAAAGAACAAGCAAACGAGTTTGCTCATAAATGAGGGAAACTCCGTGCTGTAGCAAAGAAGCTCCGATCTGCTGCTGAAGAGCTCGAAGACGGTATGGTAGATAATAGAAGAGAAGACAAGGCTATTAAGTCTTTTGAAATCCCTATGCAAGAAGATATAGGATGAGTTCTTCTTGAAATCAACTCAGTACATATCATAGAAAATGACGAAGTGGTGGTACGTGAGGAAGATGTAAAACTGAGAAAAGATGATAGGATTCTGCTCTCAGGACCAAACGGAATAGGGAAGTCTACACTGCTCCAAAAAATAGTATCAGGGGAAGAGGATGGAGTAAAAGTCGCTGATGGAGTACGAATCGGGTACTACAGACAAGATTTTTCAAATATGGATTTCAATCAAACTGTATATGAGTGTCTCACTCAGGCAGCAGGGGAGATTACAGAGCAAGAACTCCGTAGGACAGCAGCAGGGTTTCTCATAAACGGTGATATTATGAAAGCTCAGATTGGAACACTCTCTGAAGGGCAAAAATGACTCGTAGCATTTTGTAGACTCGTATTTCTCA
>JAHDGX010000039.1 GCA_020631575.1 Candidatus Altimarinota bacterium
TTTTCCAGTTCAGCTATATTTGCTGTAATCTTAGCAGATTCATCATCAAGATCAGACATATCAGATTGGAGATCTGAAACCTGCGCTTCTAGTTCCTTAATCTTTGCCTTGAGTTCATCTACTTTCGATGATTTAGCTGATTTATCTGTAGAAATAACATCTTGTCTTGCTGTAAGCTGAGCAATTGTTCCTGATAAGATATCATTCATAGAGCTCGAATCATCACTTATTGTTGCTTCCTTTATAGTTTCTACTACTGGAGTTTCAGAGTCTGCGAGAGGAGCTTCTGGAGCTACTTCATCTTTTGCTTCTATATCAAAAGAAAATCATTCATCAAGTTGAACTTCACTAGAAACAGGAGTTTCTTCAGCTTGTACTGGTTCAGCAGTATCAGACTCTGTATCGAGAGACATTCAGAGATCCATAGAAACATCCGCAGATGCTTCTGATGTAGAGACTTCTACTGGTGCTGTCAGTTCAACTTCTGGAGTTTGAGTATCTCCTTCCAAGCTTACTTCAGGTTCTATTGATACAGCTTCCTCTATTACTGGAGTAGATGTTTCAACTGCTGCTTCGACCACAGCTGAAGTAGTTTCTGAAGCTTCAGCTTTAGGCTCTTCAGCTGAGTCTCAAAAATCAAAAGAAAATTCAATATCACCATCACTTTGACTTGATTCACTATCATCTGCAATGATAAGAAGATCATCATCTTGTTGTGCTGCTACTGCCATATTTTTTTTATTTTAAAAGTAATATACTATCACAATATCATAAGTTCAAAATCTATGCAAGAAATTGAAGGCTTTTGCCTTGAAAAAAGATTTTCTCTGCCTATAATTCTCTTATGTATTTATCATAACAAATTTATAATATGGATTTTAGTAAAGCAGGTGAGCTTATGAAGCTCCAACAAGAAGCAATGAAAGTAAAAAAAGAACTTGAAAACACACTTATTGAAGCTGAAGTAGATGGTCTTGTAGTTACCGTAAATGGAGAAATGAAAGTTGAAAAAGCAGAGTTTGAAACAGATACTCTAGTACCTGATTTAAATGACTCTCAAAAAGCTGCTCTCGAAAAAGCAATTATGGAAGCTGTAAACAAAGGGATGAAAAAAGCTCAAGAAGTTGCAGGAGATAAAATGCAATGAGTGATGAAAGGTATGGGTCTTGGAGATATGATGGGAGGAGGACTTCCAGGTGGTATGTAGTACAAAACTATAAAAAAAGATCTTAGAATATTCTGAGATCTTTTTTTATTACCAGTCTTTTTCTCCTCCCCTATTTATATTTCAAAAGAAATTGTCAAAAATACTATTAAGGTCCGATTCAGGCTCCTGTTTCCCATAATATCTTTGATTAGAAAGCTTTTCTTTCTCTATCTGGTCTAATCTATTACGCAGTTCCTGTTCTTCTTGTTGACTTAAATCATCAATCTTTTGATCATTTTGGAGAAAATATCACTGATCTCTCGTATCTGTTGTCTGATTTTGTCGCTGTGAATCAGAGTCTCAAGATTCTCACTCCTGTCACTCTTGGGGCTCACTTCCTTCATCTCATTCTTGTCACTGAGCATCTTCTTGTTGCTGCTGAGCATTTTGAGACAAAAGATCAAGGAGTCTCTTACTTGTCTCATAATTTGCTCTTGTTACTGGGTGCTCTTGGTACTCTAAACTCCCAGAATAAGCCTGAACTGCCTGATCTAAATAGCCAAGATTTTGAAAAGAACTTCATGAAAAACTTTGAAATGCAGCATTTCAGTAATTATGGAGCTTTGCTGGATCGTCTCACTGGTATCACTGGCTTACAAGTGCTTCATACTCTCATATGCTGTAAAGAGTAAGAAATGTTTGTTCTTCTATATAAGATACATACATCTTATATAAGATAATCATTCAGAGAAGTATACAGATGATGAGTGTAATTATTCTTTTCATAGCTTCGGATACATTTGAAAATAAATTTTTATGAGAGTTCCTCCCCATAATAGAGCTATCAAAAGTATGATAATAGGGATAGTGCTACTTCAGCGTTTGGAATCTGTCCCATCGAGGAGTTTCTTCTCAGTAAAATCATGGAGTTTTCAAGAAATTTGAGAAGAAAGACTCTCAAGTCACTGTATGTTCACTCATTGCTGTACTGGCTTTCAATTATATACTTTATAGGGATTTAATGGATTTCATGATGGTATAAATCCTCATTTTTCTGTTCCTACTGGAACTATATGTACTATCAGTTCTTTTTCGCTGAGTTTTTCAAGAGTTTGACTCGATATCTGCAAATCACTCTCATCACCATCTGTATAGAGAAAGATATCTCAAGTCATACCATCTAAGAAAGACTCACTTGCGTCACTTAGAGCTGCATCAATATCGGTTCCCTGCTGAGTAACATTTCGATAATCAAGTCATAGTAAAAAAGTACCCAGTAGATTTATGTCACTCGTAAAAGGCAAGATTCTTTGAGATTCTCAGGCAAACACACTCAGTGAAAACTTATATCAACTCAGAGTTTGAACTTGCGAAATTATATGCTTTTTAGCAGCTGTAAGTCTCGATTCTCATGACATATCTATAATATTCATACTCTTTGATACATCGAGAATAATTGCGATGTGTTTTTCTCACTGAGAGAAATTCTTGTATGAACGTCATGAAACGTCTTGATACAACACATAAACGCTCAAAAACAGTATCGCGCTTATGCAAAAAAGTGAAAAAATGTTATCTTTAAAGTATTTCATTAGATTCTAATTTTTTTATATCCAATAATATAAAGTAACACTATGAGTTGGAATACGAGCAGGAGTAAAACTCATTGTCTTTGCGGTGTATGAAATAGAAACTGTTCGTACTCTAGCTCAGATTTCTCAAGTTTTGAAATAGTTTCTAATATCTCTGAAAGTGATTCCCTACTGTCTGCTCTAAAATATCGTCCTCAGGTCTCAGTAGAGATTTTTTTAAGTATCGTTTCATCTATTCCTCATATTTGTATCCTCTGCACAAATCATGACGGAAGTGGGACATCCACTGTTGTTTTTTCATCTTTTCATACTCCTATAGTATAGGTCTTTATACCCTCTTTCTTGAGAAATTTGAGAGCAAGTTCTGGTTCTACTCACCTATTTGCTTCTCAATCTGTGATAAGTATCATAATCTTTTCCCTCTCTCTCTCATTTTTTATCAGGATATCTGTCCCCAGTACTACACCGTCTCATAGTGCAGTTCCCATAAGGTTTGGATTCGACTGATCGATGATTTCGATATCTAGATCAGTTATAAAGCTTTGCAGAAAGTCATAATCAAAAGTGAGAGGAACAGATTGGAATGGCTTTCACGAGAACAACACCAATCATACTCTATCACTCGTGAGTCATGATACAAAGTCAGAAAGTACTGTTTTAGCGGCAGCGAGACGACTTGGCTTCATATCTTGTGCTACCATAGAATAACTCATATCAAACACTATTTGTATATCGATACCATCTTTTTTTATCTCTTGGCTCTGCGTATTTTGATACGGTCCTGCTAATAATAAAATTACATATATACTTACAAGAAACATACTCAGTAAATATATCTTATATAAAGTATTGTTTTGAGTATATACAGATAGAAGTATATCTACATCTGCAAAGTTTTTCTGCCTCTGAGAGCGGAAATAGATGAGAGCACCAATAAAAATAAGTACACATCATATAACGAGCACAAAGGGAAAATCAAAACCATGTATCGTGAATATATTCATTAGTCTAAATATGCCCTTACTTCATCTATATATTTCTTTTTTGTTATATCAGTAATATTTTTCTGAGAGTATTCAGCCTTGTATGACTTAGAAAAGAGCTTTGAAAGTTCAAAATCTCAAAAAGTATCTTGCTGCTTAAGTTGAGTAAGTGTGAGACTCAGTGCATCCTCAGATACTTCTCTCTGGAGTATTCGTCTCAAACCATGGTTAAATATCTTTAAAAAGTCAGGACTTTCAAGAGACGATGATTTCTTTTCAAGCTTTTCAAAATATGATTTCATCTCATCATGAAAGTCATGCTTTGGTTCAACCGAAACTATTGGAGTAGCAGTCTTTTTTAGCTTATTTTTTCATAAAGCAAGAGACAAGAGAAGGTAAAAAACAATTATAAATAGTATAGTTCCTACTATTAAAGGCCATGTCTGTTTTTTTGGTTCACGAAGTGTATAAAAATCTGCTCTCTCTACATCATCTTCTCAGACAATTTTAGTTTCTTCCTCAGAGATATCTATTACTGATTCTTGTAGTGTTTCATTTTCACTGACTACTATGAAGAGCTTCTCATCATCCATATATGTTCATGACGCACTTAATACTTGAACTGGACCAATACTAAACTCTCCCTCAGATTTTGGACTCATATCAAAAGTATACTGAGAAACTCAAGTAGAGATTCAGTTGATACTTTCAAAACTATGTCAGCTTTGTTGAGAAAATATATTAAAATTTTCCAGTCCTGGGATTTTTAGTTCTCATGAAAGCTCTCATGGAGTATCCTGAGATATATTTACGATATATTTTACTCTCTCATCAAGTGAGATATTATTTGATGATACTTCAACATCTATAATATCTTCTTCAGCCTGCAAAGGTGAGAGAGAAAGAGTAAAAATACTTAGGAGTAATACTATTTTTTTCATAAGAATATATAAAGAATTAACGAGACCTCGTTTTCATGAGAGTCAGAAACGATTCAAATAGAGAAGACCTTTCATTCAGAAACATACTATCAATACCATATCACTTCAATTTGTAAGAAAAGTCCTCTTTTTGCTGCTTCCTCTTTTGTTGATATAGTTTCTTTTTTTTGTTGTCCTGCAAATCTATACTTCTCTTCAAGTTTCCAGAATATATAGAATATAGCCCCTCTCCTTGTAGTGTGTCTTCAAAGTAACTCGACAAATGGATAAAGATAATATCGTGCTTTTTTGCTGCAGTTTTAAAACTTCACTCATCAAGAGTCATACTATCACTTATAACAAATATAACGGATTTCTTTAAGTTTTTTGAGAGTAGACTCTCAAGAGAAAGTACTGAATCTACAGAAGAAGGACTCGTTGATAAGTCTTGGCAGGCATGGAGTCATACTGGAGTCTTACATGGAACTATATATCTCACTCACTCCTGAGATGATATGTAGCCTCAAAATGCTTCTTGGCTTGCTCTACTAGCATTATAAAGAAGCTCTGTAAGTCTATGAAACAGTTCTATTTTTACTCCATCCTGAAAATACAGACTCTCTCTATGATCTACAAAGCAAAGTATATGAGCATTTTTATCCTCGCGGTATCTTCTCATAATTGTTGTTCCTTCTTGCATCGATCGAGCCCAATCGATATATTTTGCGTCATCATCTGGATGATATTCTCTAAAGTCTTGAAACTCTATCCCTTTGCCTGCAAAGCTTGCCTTAAAATTTCAAACAAATAAAGAGTTCATGATTTTTGAACTGTGAATTTGAATATTTCTATTGTTTTCTGCAGGCATAAATTATGATATTTTTATATCTGAAAGTATTTTTTCTATAACTTCATCAGTGTTTACCTCACTCGCAAGAGCGCTATAGGTCAGTATAATCCTGTGTCTAAGTACTCCATAGCTGAGTTCTTGTACATCTTCAGGAAGCACAAAATCTCTTCCTCGCATAAGTGCTAAAACCCTGCTACATCTCAGTAGCGCGAGAGATGCTCTCGGAGAAGCCCCAAAAGATATCTCAGGGTATGTGTCACTATCTCTACTTGCAAAAACTATTTTACAGATATATTCATAAATACTATCACTCACTACAACCTGCTCTGCGAGTTTTCGAAGCGCAAGGATATCTTTTTTTCATAAAACCTTTGCCGTCTTAATCGTTTCCCTACCAAGTTCTCACTCCAAAATTGATCGTTCTTCTTGTTTACTTGGGTAGCTAATAATACTTTTCAGGAGAAATCTATCAAGCTGCGCTTCAGGAAGATGAAAAGTCCCCTCTTGCTCAAGAGGATTCTGCGTAGCAAGCACCATAAATGGCTCACTGAGAGCAAAGCTCTCATCTCAGATAGTAACTTGTCTCTCTTCCATAGACTCAAGAAGTGCTGACTGTACTTTACTTGGAGCTCTGTTTATTTCATCTGCGAGAACAAAGTTTGAAAATATTGGTCCTTTTTTTACCTCAAATTCCTTGAGGTCTGGATCATAGATTCGTGCTCACACCAGATCACTCGGAAGTAAGTCTGGAGTAAACTGGATTCTTTTAAAGTCGAGTTTTAAAGCCTGAGAAAATACATTTACTGTTCTTGTTTTTGCAAGTCCAGGAGCACCCTCTAAGAGTATATGTCCTGCAGCAAGCAGAGCTATTATGATATCTCTCTTGAGTTCATCTTGTCATACTATCACCTTTCATACTTCATCTAAAAGAGCTTGTATCTTGTCTGAAAATTCTTGCATATCTACTAACTATTTATAGGAATAAAAATATAGTTTCTATTTTAAGGATTCCTCAGCAGAATTAAACTAGAAAAACTAAGAAAATCATTGACGAGAGTCAGCCTTATAGATTAATAAACTTGAATAATAATTATTTTTGGTTTTAATACACTAATATATAATTCGTAAATACTGTAAATGGATATTTTAGAAAGAAGCCTTGTTACTGCTTGAATAAAAAACCCTGTATACTCAGCACCTGTAGAATGAACCAGATCAACTACTCAAAAACAAACAAACTCAGTTACTTTATCTGCTGAACAAAGATTTTTTAAAGAGGTGAAAGAGTGACAATTAAATTTCACAGAGATTGTAGAATTATTTCAAAGTGATACAAATATCCCTAGAACTGCTCATGTTCATGGTTTTATATTATCAAAAGCAAGTACCACCGAGGAAAAAGAAGAACTTCTCTATTTATTCCCAGAACAAGCTTTCACTCAGGTAAAAAAAGCAAGAACACGAAAATCAAGGCCTTCAAGAAAAAGATGAGTAAATCATATAGCTCATGAGCCTGTTCGGGACAAACTACAAGCTTGAGATGCTGATGAACTTATAACAAGAGTAGTGTGAGATTGTACTATCATATTAACAAGTGATGGTAATATACCTGAAAAAGTAACAAGAGAAGTTATAGCTTCAAAAACATCTCATACTCCTGCCATGCGAGCTAATCAAAAGTCTCAACCGGTATATTGAAAAAAGCCAGATGATATCTCTGATGACTTATGGAGAAGATTAAAACAATGAGACTTTAAATGAAGGCTTCATTGAGATAGAAAACCATCAAAAAAATTATCATGAGGAAGATGATTTTGAAAGAAATAAGATTATTAATACAAATTATAGCTTATGAACGAAGCAGCTAGAGAAAATAGGAGACATATAATTGAAGATATTGATGAATATATTAGAGAGTGAACTGAAGATACTGATGGTCATGTCTTTTATGATATTTCGAAGATAACTTGTAAAAGAGTAGTTATACTGCTTCAAGAATGACAAAGTATTCATTGAAGTCTCATAGATTTCTGAAGAAGTAAAAGTAAGGTTGAATCTATAACCATCATTTCTCCAAAGTGAGTATCTTGAAACTCAGTAGAGCTATGACTCCAAAATCTATGAGTTTCTCAAAGAGAACAGTGAAAATGAAAATCTCGAGATATTTCTGTTAAAACACTATGAATTGATGGGAACGTTGAAGTGAATGATGCAGCAAATGCATATGCTAAAAATACCTGATGAGATGTAGAACTTAGAAATATAAAACTTAAAGCTAGAACTCTTAATACATGATGAGATTCCCGAAGCCTTAATGTTTGATACTCTTCGAGAGATCGTGGGCATGTAGAGTGAGAAGAAATATGAAGATGAAACTCTGTACATACAAATACTCAGTGAAACTCCATCCATCAACAGGTCAATGGTAATGCAGGTACATTTTGAGCTCAGGAAGTATTTGCTCAGTGAGTTCATGATTTAGTATTACAAGATATTACTAATTTAGAGTGATGAAAGCCTCTTTGAAATCAACATGTATGGTGAGATATAATTCAGCTTAAATCTAAAAAAACTACTGATCAACCAAATACTCAGAGGTATCTCCAAGTTGTATCTCTTGATGATAATGGTGTTACAGTAGAAAGAATAAATAATGCTCTTGATGGAATTATGGCATGAGATCCAAGAGAGGAGTTTAATGAAAAAGTCATTTCAAATTGAGGAAGATATATAGTAGATTGGACTAGGATATCTTGAGCTCTCATAGAAACAAGGAATGATGTCACCTATCTTATAAACACATTTAGACACATCCTCAGCCAGCATGAAGCCCCAGATATAAAAGGTGTATTTAAATTTAAATGAGAAGATATCAAGTATAGACTTGTGAGAGAAAAACAAGGACAGAAACAAATGAAACGATTAATTTTTTATTAAAAATATGAATAAATTGATAATACCATACGAATGAAAAGTTTTCCTATTTGGAATGATGCTTGCATGAAAATCTGGAATCTGAAAGATGCTTGCAGAGAGACTTCAAATCACTTTCGAAGATTTAGATGACTTTTTAGTACAACACCTCAACATAAAAGATATATGAGAATACATATCAACGAAGCTTGAAGAATACAGAAAAGCTGGAAATAATGAGGAAGAATGTGAACGTAAGGCATGGGCTGATTTTCATAAAGTAGAAAATGACTGTTTGAAAATCCTATTATGAACCGATGAGAGTCTTCTCCTTTCAGGATGAGGAAGAACTGCAATGTCTGGAGAGAATAGACTTCTCATAAATGACACGAAGTGACTTATAAAAATCAACCTCGAAGTAGATTTCGATGAACAAATACGAAGAGCAGAATCACTAAACCCCGAACAACTTCTAAATAGACCTGCGCTTCAATGAAAGACTCCAGACGAATTAAAAAAAATTTTTAGAGATATGCAATTAGATAGAAGATGATTGTATAGTCATTTTTGAGGATGAAATACATTTAATACTTGATGAAAATTTAGTGATGTAGTTGAAGAGATCGTTGAACTTATAACAGAAATTCAGTCTGAAACACATTAATAAAAAGAGCTTGCAGCTCTTTTTATTTTACATCCTCTACCTGCTCAATCACTGCGTTATTTGCAGCAAGAAAATCTTTGAGTTCTGTTCCTGCGTGATGTTTGTATTTTTCGGAAAAGACTATGCGCTTTATTCCTGCTGCAATGATAGCTCTCACGCAGTCAAAACATGGCTCATACGTACAATATATCGTGGCTCCGTTTATAGATATCCCCTCTCTAGCTGCCCACACAATTGCGTTCATCTCAGCGTGTATTTCATACTTATATGACCAGTCATGATGATCTGGACCATATTCTCATTTGAAGTGATCTCGACAATTTATGTATCATGCAGGAGTTCAATTGTATCCTGTAGATACGATTCTCCCATCGCGCACAATGACGGCCCCTGTTCCTCTTGAAACACACTTTGAAGCGCTTGCAAGCTCATAAGCCATTCTAAGAAAGTTCTTGTCATTTAGCATAAAAAAATACTGCAAAAATTAATTTTCTGCAGTATACGGACTATTGTATATTCTCCAAGTCTATTTCAGTCTCGAAGCGACTATTTCCCAATCCACAATATTCCAGAAGTTTTCTATGTATGCACCTCTGTCGTTTCTTGTATCTATATAGTATGAGTGTTCCCATACATCACAACCAAGAAGAGCTGTTCAACCTTCTGTAAGTGGATTTTCAGCATTTGGAGTAGAATAAATTTCTAACTGTTCACCTTTTTGTACAAGCCATACCCATCCTGAACCAAATCTTCCTAGAGATTCAGCTTTAAATAGATCCTTCATACTATCAAGTGATCAAAAGCTTGTATCAATCATTTCAGCTA
>JAHDGX010000040.1 GCA_020631575.1 Candidatus Altimarinota bacterium
TATCCATATACATCCCCGCATGCGTAATGTTATCTATTCGCAGGTCTTTTATTTTTCTTCCACTGATTTCTTCTGTCCTTTCGTCTACGATAACATGAGAATACTTTGTATCGTATATATATTGATTGTTTTTTGATAGCTGTGAAGTATAATATTCATTTCAGTATATGATAACTCAAATTATCATTATAAGTCATACTTGGGCTATAATGTATTTTTTGTGATTACTGTAGAGAGAAAGAATGATGCAAGAAAGCGAAAGAAGAAGCATGAGAGTTGTTACTCCAAATGAAGGAATGAGGATAAATCATGCTCCAAGGGTTCAAACAATACTTCAAATAGTTCCAATGCTTCCGATTTTTCCTACAACACTTCCACCTGTCTGTATATCTATGAGTCTGATTTTCGTCACGATTGGTTGCAGCATACCAAGCAAGAGGCTCGTAGGAGTAAAAAGTAGGAGAGAAAGTAATATAGAGCTATATCTAACATCTTGTATATTACTAGAAACAGCTATAAGAATTGGTTCTTTGATAAGAATGAGTAAAAGTATACTTGCTCATGAGAGGAGAAGTAAAAGAGATAAGATCTTCATACTTGCGTTTCTATCAGCAAGCTTTCCTCCAAAATAGTATCCAAGTGCGAGTGCTCAGAGCACAATGGCAATAATACTACTCCAAACATAGAGCGATGTACCTATATACGATCATACTATTCTTGCTCCTAAGAGCTCAAAAATCATAACGGCAGCTCAAGAAAAGAAAGCTATTATTTCTGGCCGGTATGTGTAAAAAGAAGTTGTCATGATTTTGTTTCTGGCTGTTTATAAAATTCTGTACTAGGATACACGTGAGATTTTTTTCTGCAATTTTTTATTGACGCAGATAAAAAAGTATATATCCTGTTTATATACAGTATATATTTTAATTTTACGAGTATGCTTACAGAAAAACAACAACATGCCCTTGATGTGATTACTGATTTTACGAGTAGATATGGGAAATCTCCTACTATTGAAGAGTTGAAAAACCTTCTTCATCAGAAGTCTAAGAGAGGTGTAACGCAGTATCTAGAGGTACTAGAAAAAAAATGATTTCTTACGAGATGAGAATGATATAGAAGTATCAGACTTGGGAACTCTATAGGAATACAAACTACTATGAATATACCGATTTTAGGTTATGCAAATGCTGGAACTCCACTTGCAGTAGCTGAAGCAAATGATTATGGAACGCTCCCAATTTCAAAGAGTATTATTTCGGGTAATTGAGAAAATCACTTTGTACTCAGAGTTTCTGGAACGAGTATGAATCAACAAACAGTAAATGGAAAAACGATTGATAATGGAAGTTATGTGCTTATAGAAAAGACGCAAGTTTCACTTAATGAATCAGATGCATTTCTTTTTGAAGTAGATGGAGGAGCAACTCTCAAAAGATATAAGAAAAATGCAAATCAAGTATATCTTATACCAAATTCTTCTGAAGAACATCACACTCCAATTATTCTCTCAGAATATGATAATGTGAGAGCGAGTGGAAAAGTTATAGATGTATTCTCGTTCTAATCAATAGGAATCATAACCCTTATTACTTTTAATTTTTTAAAGCTGTATATAATTATTTATATATAGCTTTATTTTTTAGTGTTTTACATGAAATATTTTATCTGACTCATCTCCTGGTTTTTATTTATTCAGTGAACTTTTGCCTTTACTGATATTGAAAATAATTGGTATAAGGAATCTATTATGGATTTATCAGATGCCTGAATAGTAAATGGATTTGATGACAATACCTATCTTCCAGAGGAAACTACAACAAGAGCAGAAATTCTAAAAATTATTCTTTCTGCAGCAAGTATAGAGTCTATTCCCCCTGAAGAGACTTGCTTTAAAGATATTTATACAAGTAGTTGGCAAGCTAAATATGTTTGTACTTGATCAGAGAGGGGAATTACAAAATGATATGAAGATGGTACATTTCGTCCCAATGGTACTGTTACAGTTCTAGAGGCTATAGCGTTTACAAGTAGAGCTTTTGATTTAGATGTTGAGTCTTTATGAGAATGATCACAGTGGTATGAAAAATATCAAGCTTTTATGCATATACACAATATTTTTCCTATTCATAGTTATACTACTGATACTCTTATTTCTAGAGGTCAGGCAGCGCAGCTTGTGAATAATATCAGACTGTACGCTCAATGAACAAAATTAGACTACCAGAGTATTTGATGTGATATTAATCCTTCACTTACCTCATGATCTTATAATATAACTATAGCAGGAAAGTCTCGAAATTATCTTCTCTATGTGCCATCATGAATGAAACAGTGAAAGGAAATATCACTTGCAGTCGCATTTCATGGACGAACAAATAATAATGAGATGGTGCGAGATTACATGCAACTATGAGGTGGAAGGTATGGGTATAAGCAAAATGATTTTATAGCAGCTTATCCCCAAGGCCTTTGAGGATGACCTTATAGTTGGTCTCAGTACGAAAATATTGAGTTTTTTGATGCGATCATAACAGAGGTTTCAGAGAAGCTTTGTATAAATAGAGATAAGGTTTTCTCGATAGGGCATTCTCTTGGGTCTTATATGTCTAACAAAGTATCCTGTCAAAGAGGAGATGTTATTAGAGCTATGGCATGAGTAGCAAGTGATGGGTTTAATGGTGATTGTACTGGTCCTGTTTCAAGTCTTATTACCCATCTTCCATGAGATCCACTCGCATCATATAGTGGTGGACAGAGAGCATATAGGCTTAAGTGAGAGCAAAATCTTTGTAGTAACTCAGAGGAATCTACCCAGATTTGAGATATAAGATCATGTAGCCAAAAGCAGTCTTGTAGCGCGGGGAATACAGTCTTATTCTGCAATAGTTATTCTACCTATTGAAATGATCAGCATTCTTGGCCTAAGGAAGGGAGTGATGATATTCTCGACTTTTTTCGAAATATAGATGACTTCACTAGAAAATAATAAAAATTATAGTCCACCCAATAAACTAGCAATACTCATAAAAAGCCTTATAAATACTTCCGTATATTCATAAGGTTTTTTTGATGCAATCAAGCAACACAAAATGAGGTTTCACCCTCGTAGAACTCATCGTAGTAATTACCATAGTGGGTATTCTTTCTACGATATGATTTGTAAGTTATTCTGGTTATCTTACTGGAGCGAGAGACTCAAATAGAATTAGTCAAATGATCAAGCTCTCAGACTCACTTCAAGTGTACTGATCAACCAAGAGCCTCCCACTTCCAGATAACTCAGTAGAGATCACAGCTTCAGGAACTACTATAGCCTACCAAGGAGAAGTATGAGTAGACGTACTTGAGACTATAGACTATACCAACGGAGGAACAGACCCTAAAGATGACTCATACTATAGCTACATGCTTACAAAAGATAGAAAGAGTATGCAGCTCATGGCCATGATGGAAGAAGAGAGAACAATATCTCTCAATAATAGACTTACTCTAGAATCATATGCAATTAACTACGAGGATAGATTTCCAAAAGTGTATGGACGTAAACTCTGAATCCTCACTCAATTAGATACAAATACACCAATACAAGAACTTTCTCAATACCAGAGTGTTCCTTTTGACCTAGTAACGGAAACTTCACAGTTTGTATCACATATTAGCGATACTGAAAAGATTACATGAACAGGTGCTTCACTGAAGTGATCCATACACAATGCAAACTGCAATAGAATTAAGCAGTTATGAGGTTCTAGATGATCATGATATTATGAAATTAATATAAGCGGACTTGCACTAGAAGCATATTGTGAAATGGAATTTGCATGATGAGGTTGGACTTTACAATTGAGGAGTTACTCTTGATCCACTAATGATTTTAGTGTAGCGCATGGATCAGTAAGAGACGACACTGCTTCGTATGCTGCTGAAATATCTTCTACTGATGCAATTAGCAGTTGAAGTTGATTGTCTTGAACTATTAAGCGTATTATGTTATGGGGAACATATACATCTTGAAAAGATATGGATGTAATGATTCGTAGAATACAGACAATAGATTATGATAATCTTACCCTTTCAAATTCGTGTGAGGATATTATCTGAAACAGTTGAGTTTCATCAGATTGTTCTAACTTATGAGACTTGGAACCAGATGGTTTCGTATCCCCATGAACAAATATTAATGGAAAACAGTGAATGAAATTTATAAAAGAGATAAGCGAATAGTATTTATTCTCTTGCAATCTTGGTAAAATATATACAATAATTCTACAAGCACTTGAGCAACTAACACCTGCGATGCTAGGGGGAAGAACAGATAATTCTTAGTAGAACCCTCCGGAGTCGATTCTCCGAAATCAAAAATAAATTAAGAAATAGCTTTAGGTGGCACCTTTTGTAGAAAATACAAACCGAAAGTACATGCGATATATAAAAAATATATTCATGTGCTTTTTTAATTTTAAAAATAATAATTATTATGCATAGAAGTCATAACTGTAGTGAACTTACAGCAAAAAACATTGGAGAAGAAGTTACTCTCTCAGGTTGGGTTAGTAATAGACGTGATCATGGAGGGATTATATTTATAGACCTGCGAGATAGATATGGTCTTACACAAGTTGTATTTGATCCAGAAGATGATAAGGCTTCCCACGAAACGGCTGACTCCTTTAGATCTGAATATGTTATTAAGGCAAGCTGAAAAGTTCGTCCAAGACCAGAGGGGCAAGCAAATCCAAAGATGCATACAGGAGAAATAGAGGTCATTATCTCGAAAGTGGAACTTATTTCAAAGGCAAAAACTCCTCCATTTGAACTTGATTGACACGGTGACCAGGCAAACGAAGAAATTAGACTTAAATACCGATATCTCGATATCAGAACCAAGAGAATTCAGGACTTTATTAAGTTCAGATCCGAAATGACGACGTATACAAGAAATTGGTTTACAAAAAGAGATTTCCTTGATGTACAAACCCCAATTCTTGCAAATTCTTCTCCAGAAGGAGCTCGAGATTTCTTGGTACCAAGTAGGCTCAATCCAGGTACGTTTTACGCACTTCCTCAGGCACCACAACAGTTTAAGCAACTCCTTATGGTAGGTGGAATAGATAAATACTTTCAAATTGCTCCATGCTTCAGGGATGAAGATCCTCGAGCAGATAGACATGCTGGGGACTTTTATCAAGTAGATTGTGAAATGAGTTTTGTAGAGCAAGAGGATGTATTTTCTGTAGTAGAGGATTATTTACTTGATATTACAAAAGATCTTTCATCTCAAGAGGTACTCACGCAGACAGCAGGAAAAGATACTATGAGAGATGAGGGAAGATTTTTTACTCTCACACATCATGAAGCAATTGAAAAATATGGTTCAGATAAACCTGATCTCAGGTATGGACTTGAACTTGTAGATGTAGCAGATATTTTTGCAAAAAGTTCAAACGAAATATTCTCAGGAATCGCATCTGACACTACTACAAATAGAATTAAAGCTCTTAAAGTTCCAGGAGGAGACAATGTATTTTCAAAAACTCAGATGAAAGGGTTTGAGAGCTATGTACGTAAATTTGGGGCTGGATGACTTGGATACTTTCAGATGAAAGAAGATGGACTCAAAGGACCACTTAACAAGTTCTTTGAGGAGTCTGATCTGCAAGAAATTGTAGAGAGGACAGGTCTTGTAGAGTGAGATGTTATATTCTTTGGTGCAGGAGAGAGAGACCTTGTCTGTAACTATATGGGACGATTCAGAGTCTATCTCGCTGAACTACTTGAACTCCAAGATCCTACAAAAATTTCTTTCTGTTGGATTACCAACTTTCCAATCTTTGAAAAAGATGAAGTAACTGGAAAAATAGATTTTGAACATAACCCATTCTCTATGCCACAGGGTGGACCATCAGACTTTGATAAAACAGGAGATGATCTGTTGGACGTTATCTGATATCAATATGACCTTGCCTGTAATGGATATGAAATTCTTTCAGGAGCAATTAGAAACCATGATATAGATTCGCTCGTAAAAGCATTCGAAACAGTCGGAAGGTCAGCAGATGAAGTAAAAGAAAAGTTTGGAGCAGTATATGAAGCATTCCAATATGGAGTTCCTCCACATGGTTGATTTGCTATAGGATTTGATAGACTTATGATGATATATCTAAACGAAGACAATATCCGAGACATCTACGCATTTCCAAAGTCTGGAAAAGCCCAAGATGCCATGATGAACTCTCCAATTGCTGTAGATGATGATATGCTTGAAGAACTTTCCCTTAAAGTAGAAATCGAGGAAGATTAAAAAAATCCCGTAAGGGATTTTTTTATGCAGCTTAACTCATGTTTGCAGGAAACATAGTTGGATTTACAAATGTATTAGTTCATTCTCTTTGAGCTAGTTCTACGAGACTCCTATATAGATTTCATCACCTTTCATCAGCTTCATCAAAATTGAGTGACCGTACATTTAATACTTTAATATCTGGATTTGCCATAAAAAAACTATTTATGGAATTCATACTTAAATAGGTATCTCAGTCTGTATGAAAATGATTTACAAAGGCATCGGACGCATCTCTATTGTAACTGTTCATTTTTGATATCAACCGACTAGAATTTCTCCTGTCTCATGTGATTGCAGTTAGTATGTGCCTCATTCTTGGTAATTCAAGATCAGCTTCTTGCCATAAGTTTTTACATAACATGAACGAGTGAATATCTAGGTCTCAACCATAGGATTGTAAGAGAGCTCTTATATCAAGGGATGCTTTTTGAATTACTAGATTAAAATCATATCATGGTGTTAGATTCTCAACTCTCGTTCTTATAGTATTTAAAAATTCAGAATCAGGTAAATCGAAAATACTTACTTCTTGTATTTCTTCTACAGCTTTAGCTCATGTTCTAATCTCTTTTAGACTTGAAAATAAACCTTGTAAAAAATCTTCTGTTATTCCTGTATCTCAAGCGTCCTTGAGATCTGCTATATCTAATCATGAGGGTAAACTTAATCCTTGACTAGAGAGATAGTTTTCGATTTTTGTTATACTATCTACTTCAATCAATCAATTTATTTGTGTGATAGATCATGTAACTGCATTTATAACTCAAGGATCTTCAAAATTGATTTTTGCCAAAGCTTCTCATATATCTCATCATTCTTGATGAAAGCTATTAAGCAAATCTACTACTTCAGTAGAGTGTGATTTAATAGTCCTGAGTGTATGAGTGTTGATATCAAAAAGATTTTCTCATACTTGAGTCATAGCAGCTGCTACTAATTCATCAGAATTTCTAACTCATCAATTGTTGATAAAACTATCGCGAGATGCATTTATTCCAAATGATCATAATACATCATCATATCATGCCTGAGATAAAGCTGATAAAATGTTCTCAGGTACATCTTTTCAGACTCTGAGCCGTCAAATCATATGAGCAAGAATTTCGTTAGTTGTATCTAGAGGTCACATATCTGGTCTGAAGTGTAAACCATAACGTTGAGCATCTCATACAATAGAAAATACATCGTTTTTTATAAAGCTTTGATGAATGCCTTGGAGTTCTCATGGTGGTAGATTCATAATTGCTTGATGAGCTCTTTCATGAGCTATGAATTCCCTCATTACTCTAGATCTATCCGCTTCAGGAAGATTTTGGAATAGTGTAGTGTTTATATGTAACTGTCCTGTTTCATCTACAAATCAATATTCATCACCTCTTCCTCATACAGACTCAAAATACTCCGGAGTTGAGTGTCGTGTTGTTCTTTGAACATCCTGTTGAATATTAGGAGCCCTGTTCATATTCGCTACCTCTGGTATTGGATCTACTCACATCATAGATTTGAGGGCTCAGTTTGCTTCAGCTCATAGTCACATTTTTTGTGAAAATAGAGATATAACTTGAGAAATTGTTCAGGAGTCTACATTTTCCATCATACTGAGAGCCTTTGCAATCTTTCGTCATTTTGCAAGGGCTTGGAGTCAAACAATAGATAGTACTATACCTGCTCATGCCATAACATTATCAATCATTCACTTTTCCATCCTATAATTAGGATCTACAAACTCTTCTCCAGGCTCACTTCAAGCATTGAGAGTAGATTTTACAAATTCTGCAGTCATATCTTCTGCTGATCCTACTTCTGCAGCATCAGCAGCTGCTCATACATAAGGTAAACAAGATACAGCAACAGCGCAAAGATATCCTACTCCCATTCTAGCTTCTGTTTTTTTCGCTTCTTCACTGAGAAGATTCATATCTAAAGATGTACCAGACTCTTCACTAGAGGTTAGTTGTATATCATGAGCTAATCCTGTATTTGATCAAAAAAGTAAATCATATTCTCTTTTAAATCTTGATGTATCCATGTTAGAAGAAAGGAGTTCTGATTTTAATCGGTCATATTGGAAATCAAAATGATCTATATCTAAGGAAGATCTAGCTGCTATGAAATCGTTTTTTTCTTGTCACTCAAGTCATTGAACTTCGGCTTGAGCTTCATAAGGTGTTCGAATCTGACTATATACCCTTGTTTCTCTATTATCAGCAGAAGATAGATGAATAAACTCTTGCATAGGCACAATAGCCTCATCTCGTAGTGTAGATAAATATGTCTGCACTTCTCAGTTTATAATCCATTGTAGTTCAGCAGCGGAGTACTGAGGATTTGCGGCAACTTTTTCTTTTATAACTTTAGTAATTCCTGAGATATTATCTTGAACAATCTCCCCAAGTAACCATATAACTCAGTCGTATTGCTCTCATGATAAGTCCGAGTTTTCTGGAAGTTGCATATTTTGGCTTACGTAATCCTCTATTCAGGATATTGCTTGTCAAATAGATAAATCAAATCAGTCTGTATCAAGCATGGCTTGTAGATCATTTGGTATCGATAAGTCTAAATCTATTTTAGGGATAGAATGAGCCTCAGCGAGAATTAATGCTTTATTTTGAGCTTCTGGATTGAGGTTTTGTATATTAGGAAGGATATCTTGTTGTAAAAACTCTCATAGTTTTCCTCAAGTTTCATCCCTCACTTCTCAGCAATCACATTCAAACGCTTCATGTAGCTCATTAATCTCAACAGCAGAAAGAGTCCCATCTAGCTCGATAGGTCAGTTTTGATCTTCTTGAAAGCTAAGAGTTTCGTTTTGATCATCAGGAGTTTGTATAGAAAAATTTTCTGGCATAGTACTTATTCAAAATCTTCAGGAAAACTCATTATGAAATCGTCCTCAAATATTTTTAGTTCTAACAATATTATTTTCTCATAAAACTCTAAAAATAGCAAAAAAATACTCCTTTTTGATTCAAAATTATTTTTAGGTATATTAGAAGA
>JAHDGX010000041.1:0-4544 GCA_020631575.1 Candidatus Altimarinota bacterium
CGGAGATAGGGAAAGGTGTCGGAAAAAACGATGTTACCAAAGGTAAAAACCTCGATAACCTTGCGGGTATTACTGTTGGATTAACATCACCAGATAAAATCAGAGGACTATCTCATGGGAAAGTTCTTATATCTGAAACAATAAACTATAGAACACAAAGACCAGAAAGATGAGGACTCTTTTGTGAACAAATCTTTGGTCCAAGGAAAAACTATGAGTGTGCATGTGGAAAATATAAAAGAATCAGATACAAGTGAGTTGTATGTGAAAGATGTGGTGTTGAGGTTACAAAGGCAAACGTGAGACGTGAGAGAATGGCTCATATTGAGCTCTACGCTCCTGTAGCGCATATTTGGTATCTCAAATCAGTACCAAGTAGAATTGGTCTCTTCCTCGATCTTCCAGTAAAGAAACTAGAGCAGGTTGTATACTTTGCTTCGTACATTATTACAGAAGTTCACGAAGATAAGCTTGACGAAGCACTCAAGAATCTTGATGAAAAATACAAAACTTCAAAGGCAGAAATGCAAAAAGATGCCCAAAGAGAAATCAACGAGCTCAAAATACAAAAAGAAGAGAAAAAGCTCACTGCAAAAAAATATGCTCAAGCAGAAGCTGAAGTTATGGCCCGAATCGATGCCCTTACAGCTGAGTTTGATGAGCTTAAAGTAAATCTTAAGTCTCTAGAAGTTGGTGCTGTTGTAGGTGAACTTGAATATAGAGTTCTCTCTGAAAAATTCCCACACGTATTTGTTGGTGGAACAGGAGCTGAACACCTTAAGACGCTTCTTGCTCGAATTGATCTTCTTGATTTTATCGAAAAGAATCAAAGAGAGTTAAAAACAGCAACACAAGCAAAAACAAAGAAAATTCTTCAGAAAATTAAGCTTGCGTCAAACCTCTTAAAATCAGGACAAAGACCAGAATGGTTTATTCTTGAGGTATTACCAATTATACCACCAGATCTTAGACCTATGATTCAGCTCGATGGTGGACGGTTTGCATCTTCTGATCTTAATGATCTTTATAGAAGAGTTATTAATAGAAATAATCGTCTGAGAAAACTAATCGAGCTTGGTGCTCCTGAAGTAATCCTCAAAAATGAAAAGAGAATGCTCCAAGAGTCAGTTGATATGCTTATCACTGGTGAATCGAGAAATAATAGATCTGGGTATGTTACTGCAAACAGGAAAAAACTAAAATCTCTTACAGAAGTACTCAAAGGGAAACAAGGTCGTTTCCGTCAAAACCTTCTTGGGAAACGTGTAGATTACTCTGCTCGTTCTGTAATTGTAGTTGGTCCTGATCTTCCAATGGATCACTGTGGTCTTCCAAAGAAAATGGCTCTCATTCTCTTTAAACCATTTATTATTTCTAAACTTATTGAGGAGGGAATAGTATATAATGTAAAACATGCAGAAAAGTTTATCGAAGGGTCAACAAAAGAAGTATGGGACGCTCTTGATGAAGTAATTGAAGGAAAATATGTTCTCTTGAATCGTGCTCCGACACTTCATAGACTCTCTATTCAAGCGTTTAAACCAGTACTTGTAGAAGGAAAAGCAATTCAACTACATCCTCTTACTTGTACAGCTTTTAATGCCGATTTTGATGGTGACCAGATGGCTGTCCACCTCCCACTTACTGAAAAAGCGCAAGCAGAAGCAAGAGAACTGATGGTAAGTTCAAAGAACCTTCTCGCTCCAGCTTCTGGTGAACCTATAGTAACTCCATCTCAAGATATGATTCTTGGGGCATATTATATTTCATCTGTAAAAGAGGGGGCTCAAGGTACTGGAAATCTCTACGCGAGTATGGATGATGTTTCTCACGCGTATGACGCTGAAAAACTCTCAATGCACGCGCTTGTAAAAGTAAGAGTAAATGGAGAAATCATAGAAACAACATATGGAAGACTACTCTTTAATGAGATTGTTCCTACTGAGCTCGGATTTATAAATGAAACACTTAAAAAATGAGTTCTCAAGAGAATTCTTTCTGAATCATTTGAACTCCTAGGACCAGAAGCCACAGCGGTACTTGTAAATGACATTAAAGACTTTGGTTTTAAATATGCAACTCTTTCAGGTCTTTCAATTGCTGAGTCTGATATGATTCTTCCAGAAAATAAAAAACAACTTCTCGAAGAAGCTTCTGAAAAGGTAACCTATATCCAAAAGAAACATTGGAACGGATTCCTTACAGCAGATGAAAAATTTGCGCAATCAATTGTGATATGGGCAGAAGTTAAAAAAGTGATCGAACAAGAGATGAAGGATCTTTATGATAATACCAACCATATTTATAACTTTATTGATTCAGGTGCTAGAGGTAACTGGGGTAATATTACTCAGCTTGCAGGTATGAAATGACTTGTAGCCTCTACTACTGGTAAAACAATTGAGCTACCTATCAAATCAACACTGAAAGAAGGATTCTCTACTCTTGAATACTTTATTGCAACACATGGTGGACGTAAAGGTAAATCAGATACTGCCCTAAAAACAGCGCAGTCTGGATATCTTACTCGTAGACTGGTTGATTCTTCTCAAAACATCATTGTTCGAGAAGAAGATTGTGGAACAGTACATCATAAAGTTGTACTCAGAGAAGATCCAAAATCTGGATTTGATGAAAAATTTGAAGATAGAATCTATTCTCATACTCTTGCTCTTGACGTCAAAGATGCAAAAGGAAAAGTTATTATAGCAGAAGGGACCGTAATTGATACAAACACACTTGCTCTCATTGAAGAGCATAAAGTTCCAGAAGTAGCTATTAGATCAGTGCTTACTTGTGAAACAGAAGGTGGAGTATGTCAGAAATGTTACGGTCTCGATCTCGCTGCGAATGCAGGAGTTGATATCGGTTCTCCAGTTTGAGTAATTGCTGCTCAATCTATTGGTGAACCATGAACACAGCTTACGATGCGTACATTCCACTCTGGTTGAGTTGCGAAAGAAGGAGGGGATATGACCCAAGGTCTTGCGAGAGTTGAAGAACTGCTCGAAGCTCGTAATCCAAAACTTGTAGCTGAAATATCTGATATAGATGGAACTGTTGAAGTAGAGCATGTTGATAACCAAGTTATTGTTTCAGTAACGGCTCATGAACTCTCAGAAGAAGAGTACTACTTTGGTCCAGATTATGAAGTTGCAGTAAAAGAAGGAGCAATGATTAAACCAAAACAAATTCTCGCTCGTAATAAAAAAGAAAAATCTAGACTTACAGCTTGATTTGGAGGGGAGGTGAAGAAGATAGCAGATGGAATGATCGTGATTAAAGATGTTGAAAAGAGACGATACGAATACGCATTTGATCTCGGTAGAACACTTCTTGTGAAATCATGAGATGAAGTTAAGACAGCTCAGAAGCTTACAGAAGGAAATCTTTCTATCCAAAAACTTATGCAAGTTGGAGGAGTGCTTGCAGCTGAAAAGTATATTGTAGATGATATCAAATCTATTTATGCTTCACAGGGACAAACAGTAAACTCTAAGCATATTGAACTTGTTGTAAGGCAAATGTTCTCAAGAATCAGAGTGCTAGATAAATGAGATACTGAATTCTTCCCTGGAGATATTGTCGATATCATTACATTTAAAAATGAAAATGACAGACTTCTCGCAGAAGGAAAAAAACCAGGTATAGGTGAAAGACTCCTTCTTGGTATAACGAAAATTTCTCTCTATACAGAATCATGGCTCTCTGCTGCATCTTTCCAAGAAACAGTAAGAGTACTTGTTGAATCATCTGTATCAGGGAAGATTGATAAACTCAAAGAGCTCAAGGAAAATGTTATTATTGGTCGTCTTATCCCAGCAGGGGAACAATATAAGAGAATCAATGGACATCTTCCAGAAGAGGAAAATGAATACTTCGACGCAAGAAGAGATTTAGAAGTTGACACTTCAGAGCCTCATATGCAAGAAGTACAAAAAGAGATGGAGCATGAAAGTGACTTCTAGTTCTGTAAATTTAAATAAAAGCTCCATTTGGAGCTTTTATTTAATGCTTACTTATTTAAATTAAAAAGACTCTCCCAATTGGGAGAGTCTTTTAAAATTCTAATTCCTATAAGTCATTCAGCATAGAAAGGATTTCGTCTGGGTCTTCTTGTTTTCCTCCTTCTTCTGCTTTTGCAGCTGCAACTTTTTTCTTTCCTTCTTTTACTTGCATTTCTTGCCATTCGATGAGATGTTTTTCATTGAGAGTTTTTATTTCTTTTTGATATTTTACTTCGAGTTCTTGAAGTTTCTTTCTCTCAGTTTCTAGGATATCGTAGAGTCTATCGATTTGAGTATCTGTCATAGAAGGCATGATATCAAACCAATATTGCCTTTCATCGTTGTCCATTGATTCTGTTGCAATAATCAGCTGAATAAGCTCAGGATATTTTGCCTGAAGCTCATCAGTTATTTGAAATGTCGTTTCATCTTTTTGTATTTGTGCCATGTTTTGGTGTTTAAAACATTATATTACTTATCTAGTATAACAATCTTGTTTAAAATTTGCAAAAAAAAACATAGCGTCTATACTTTTTA
>JAHDGX010000041.1:4644-9112 GCA_020631575.1 Candidatus Altimarinota bacterium
ATTATATGAGCTGTCCTTGTATGACTTATTGCCCTACTTGTTTCAAGTCTTAATTCTGATGATGCTCCAAAGACTACAAAGACTGCAGCAGGAGACGTATCTATGTGGATATTATATGACTCTCCAGGGGATTTCTCAGAATATGTAAGTTCTTTTAAAGAAGCGTATCCTCAGTATTCATGAAAGAGTGTTATTGTTGAGAGTTTTTCTGATAGAGCTACTTATACAAATACACTCTCAGCCGCAATTATGTCGTGAACTGCTCCAGATGTTTTTGTTGTACCAAATGGAGAAACTTCTATTTTTGAAAACCAGATTTTAGCAGTTGACCCAACATTTGTAAGCCCAAATGATTTTAGGTTGAGGTTTAAGCCAGTTTTTGGCCAAGATCTAATAGTTAGCTCTCCAAGCGATAACACAGTTGAATTTCTTAAAGGAATCCCGGCATGATATGAAGCTCTCGGTATATTCTATAATAGAAAATATTTTCTCAGACCTTCTGAAATTACAACTTGGTCGAATTTCACAAAAGAGGTTCGCAATATAGCTAATAAATATAGTAATATTATTCCCATAGCGCTTGGTAATGGGAGCTGAGTTGCGAGAGCAAGTGATATAGTATCAGCACTTTTTGTATTAGAAGGAAGGGATTCTCTTGCTACAACAGATAATACACAGGCTCGGCAAGTACTTGGTATGTATAATGGCTTTGGACAAAAGAATGGAGATAATAGATACAATATTCTATCAGCTCCATTTGAAACAGATATAGATATAGATTATTTTGTAGCTTGAGATGTTGCTTCCATGGTATGATACCCAAGAGATCTCATGGCTATTGATAAGATTTGATACAAGAAAAATTTTCTCTTTGCTACTCCTCTGCCAAGATATGAAGGAAAAGAAAAACGAACATCTATTAATTATAGTTATTTTGCTATTAACAAAGATACTCCCCATACAGACCTTGCGCAATCATTTCTAGCGTACGTGTCATCAGCAGAGGGCCAGCAACTCTATAGTGAAAAATTCCCATACTATTTATCTCCAGAAGTAAATGTAGCAGCCTCAATGACGGAAAAGAAGATACTCCCATTATACAATATTGTGTATAAAAATTTCGTATGAGAGGATGATGAACTCGTGAGTTATGATGTTGGAAATAAAAATCTCTATGAGAGTTCTATTACTCCAATTCTTGATTTAGAATCTGGTTTTGATGCTGAATTCTTAGAGATGTCTTCATACATTGTGTGTAGTAGTACGAAACAAAATACTCTTCTCAATCTTTCTAGTCCTTGTAAATAATGGTATTTAATCAAGATCAGTTTTCTCTTGATGTATGATCAGACTTCTCTCTTTCTCAAAGTAAAGTTGAGTACAAGGATATTATCATCGACCGTAAATCCAAATACACAGTAGTAGCGTTTCGTATTTCTGAACTCACGGAAGTGAAAAAATTATTTAAAGAGCTTACAACTCATAACTATTTTCGTAAAGCAAGTCATAACAGCTACGCATATAGAATCAAGCAGGAAAATGGAAGTATAATTGAGTGAAAAAACGATGATTGAGAACAATGAGCAGGAATGTGTATCCTCAGAGAACTCCAAAGAGAAGACGCTACTAATATAATGCTCATAGTTACTCGATACTTCTGATGAATCCAACTCCACAATGACAGATTCAAAAATGTGATTGATGCCTGCAAAATATTTTTTGAAAAAGAGAAAAAATAAAAAACTCTCCTATTTCTAGAAGAGTTTTTTAGTATTTGGACATGACTACATATCACTGAGGGCTTGCTTGAAGTGATCGAAGAGGTGGTTTACGAGATCATCGAGATTTTTGTAATCTTCTCTTTCAAATCTAAAAGATTTTCCATCAAGAGATGCTTGAATCTTTCCATCAAAAAGGCCCTTTTTGTTTTTATCTATCGTTGTTTCAATCATTCCTTCAGCATCGTTTTTATCAAACTTTTTGAGATAATGGTCGAGCTTCGTAGAGATATTTTGTTCCACGAGACGAGAGACTACTTCTTTTGAGTGCTCCTCATCATTTGTATGGATAATTACTTGTATGTCCATGTGTTTGTATTTTAGAAAATAATTGAGATATTAAGAGTCTGCTTCATATTTTCAGGGCGCATTCCGAAAAATGAATTATCTCTTAATCTCGCTTGATAGCTCTGTCTTACATGCTCGTTTTATAAGGCTTTTTCGCTCATGCAGTTACATCTACCACGTAACGTCCAAATAAGTCTATCATATTCACCAGCAAAATCAAGAAAAATATACAAAAAAAACTGTGGTATATAAAAGTGCAAAAAATACTTAAAACTTGCTTTGAAAAATACAAAAAACACATAATATATTGACCATATATTTACCAGTATTAATAATAATGAATTACGAAAAAGTCATAGGTCTAGAAATACATATGAGAGTGAAATCTCAAACAAAACTCTTTTGTAGCTGTAAAAATGCTATAGAGCTAGAAAGTGAGGCAAATGTAAACGTTTGTCCTGTTTGTATGTGATTTCCAGGAATGCTTCCGGCAGTAAATATGGAAGTTATCCGGCTAGGAGTTCTTGCCGGGCTTATGATGAACTGTGAAATAAACAAAGTATCGAGATTTGATAGAAAGTCATATTTTTACCCAGATCTCCCGAATAGTTTTCAAACAACACAGCTCTATGAACCAATAGTAGGAGCAGGGTATGTGGAAACTATGGTTGAGGGAAAGATGCAAAGGTTTGATATTCATCACATGCACCTAGAAAATGATGCAGGGAAACTCTCACATGCAGGAGGAAAGACTATGTGTGATTACAACAGGTCATGAAGTCCCCTTATGGAAATCGTAACGATGCCGGTGTTTCACTCAAGAGAAGAAGTTATGGAATTTCTCAAAGAACTTCAAAAGATTATGAGGGCAGCTTGAGTAAGTGACGCTGATATGGAAAAAGGACAAATGAGATGTGATGTAAATATGTCTATTCGTCCGGAGTGAAGTAGTGAGTTAATGAGTCGTACAGAGCATAAAAATGTAAACTCATTTTCTGCGATAGGAAGATGTATAGATGCTGAGTTTAAAAGACAAAAGAAGATAGTGGAGTCTTGATGAGAAGTAGAGCAGGAGACAAGAGGATGGGATGATGCAAGCGGAACAAGTAGCTCACAAAGATCTAAAGAGGATGCGATGGATTATAGGTATGTACCAGAACCAGATATACTGCCGATAGTATTATCTGATGAAATACTTGAGAGCGCAAAGTCTCAAGTGGTAGAACTTCCTATAGTAAAAAGACAAAGATATCTTGATGAATATAAGCTCTGAGAAGACGATGCCCGCATTCTCACGGCTGATTATGATCTCAGTGTATATTTTGATGAACTTGTGACTCTTACAAATGATCCTAAAAAATCATGCAGCATAATGACATCAGTGCTTTTAGCGCTGATGAATGAATCAGAAAATAAAAAAGAAATTTCACAGCTAAGTTTTGATATATCTCAGCTAGCAAAAGTAATAGAGCTGATTAATAAAGATGAGCTCTCATCCACAAACTCAAAAATTGTGATTGAGGAATTATTTGAGCAATGATGAAATGCAGATGATATAGTAGATGCAAAAAATCTACGACAAAAGAATGACATGTGAGCTCTTGAATCTGTTGTTGATGGAGTATTATCAGCAAATCCAGAGCAAGTAGAGGATTATAAGTGATGAAATGAAAGAGTATTTGGTTTTCTCGTAGGACAATGTATGAAAGCTTCAAAAGGGCAATGAAATCCAAAGATTTTCAATGAGTTACTCAAGAAAAAAATGGATGCATAAAACTTAATCTGATTATGAATTTTTAAAAAAGTACAGTGAAAACCGTGCTTTTTTTTATTCCAGATAATTGCCTCTCCCGAAAAACTATGCTAGGATATGAGTATATTTACAAAAAATATTTGTTTATGAACACATCTATATTCAGCAGTTTTTTTAAAAACAATAGGGTTTTCCTTCTCATAGTAGGGATTTTTACTCTATTTTTCTTATTGTGAGCAGAAACACTTTTTGCAGCAGAGGAACCAGTCCTTTCAAAAGAGGATAGTGAAAAAGTAGTAAAAATACTTAATGGTATTATCACTGGAGCTGCGGCACTTATGTGAATGATAACTTCATTCATTACCATGTTTCTCTATCCAGGTTGGGTAAATGGAACACTCTTTGGGCTTCAAGAATACCTGAAAGAGATGTGGATACTCGTTTCAAATATTGTATATTTCATATTTGCCTTTATTCTAATTGCTATTGCATTTATGAATATTATTGGGAAGTGAGAAGGTACTTGGGAACTTAAGCAGGCAATGCCAAAGTTTATTATTTGAGTACTTATTGTGCCATTTTCATGGTTCTTTGTTCAGTTTCTCCTTTCAATTTCAGCGGTACTTACGGTAGGAGTACTGACGCTTCC
>JAHDGX010000042.1:0-1366 GCA_020631575.1 Candidatus Altimarinota bacterium
GAGAGGTATGAGTAGATGTACTTGAAACTATAGACTATACCAACGGAGGAACAGATCCAAAGGATGACTCATACTACAGCTACATGCTTACAAGAGACAGAAAGAGCCTTCAACTTATGGCTATGATGGAAGAACAAAGAACAACATCCCTCAATAATAGATTTACATCAGAGTGATACGCAGCTAACTACGAAGATAGATTTCCAAAAGTGTATGGACGAAAACTTTGAATTCTTACTTATAACGATGATTCAAATCCAACACTTAAGAATACTCCACTGGAGAAGATATCTGGAACAACAGACTTAGATATAATAACGAGCATAGTAAGCTATACAGCAAATATTTCAGATGAGACAGCAGAAAAGATCACTGGAACTGGATCAGAACTCATGGCTATGAACCCAGAAGCAAGTTGTAAAAGAATAAAACAAACATGAGGAGCAAGTGGAAACGGAACCTATACTATCTCTCCAGATGGAACAGACTTTCAAGTTTACTGTGATATGGAAACGGCTTGAGGAGGGTGGACTTTGGTTTGACGCTCTGCTACAGGTTCTACAGGAAATATTTGATGGGGAGTTTCTGCTGGAAGCATTGCAGATGACGATGCCCACTATTCACTCTGAAGTATTACAGAATCTATGAAATTTGACACTATTATGGCATCAAGATATGCAAATAAAAAAGATATTGATTACGCTATTAAATTTAATGTTGATTCTGATGATTTAAATATTACATCTCCAACTATTCTTCCTACAAGTAATTGTGAATTAGTAGTTAGTTCAGGACTAAAAGATATTGAGAAAACATGGAACCATTGCTACATGTTTAAAAATTGGTGAGAATTTAGTGCAACAGATAGGTTTATGTTTACTCATACTTCTGTCAGCCCTTCTACTTGATTACATCGTGTTTCTTTTCTTCTGGCTGAATATTGATCACCTGCTTGAGCGTGGCATCTAAGGCAATGAATGATATTTGTAAAATAATCAATAAACAGAAAAAGAAGTTCTTTTTTTATTTACACAACTCTGAGTATCTCCTCAATCGTTGTATATCACTTTATGGCTTTGAGGATACCATCTTCTTTCATGGTTATGAGATCCCCATTTCTTGCTTCTGATATAACTTCTTCTACACTTCCTCAACTTCGTATGAGATCCTTGATTTTTTCATTGAGCGTAATAATTTCATAGACTCACATTCTTCATTTGTATCCCGAATGATTACAGGTGTTGCATCACTTTCACTCATAGAGTTTCATGTGATCTGTAGAGAGTGCGTGCATTCCAGTTTCTTTCATCATGGCTTCAAGGAGTCCTATGTCTTGAGGAGATTTTTCTTTTTCTACCTTACAATC
>JAHDGX010000042.1:1466-8858 GCA_020631575.1 Candidatus Altimarinota bacterium
TGTACGATTCACTCGAGTTGGTACTCTATAGGATCTTCGAGAGTAATTACTTTTTTCTCTCGACTATTAAGTTTATTGAGGATGGTATAAAGAGTTGTAGTTTTACCTGACCCTGTTGGCCCGGTAACAAGTATCATTCCAGCTTTTTGCGAAATTGATCTTTCGAGCATTCTTTTTGAAGTCCAAAAGAACCCAAGGTCTTCAAAATCGATGATTGCCTTTCCAGAATCTAGGATACGACATACTATATTTTCTCCATAGTGTATCGGGAGTGTAGAGACTCTGACATCTATCTTTTTTTCATCATCAAGTGAAAGAGAGTATTTCCCATCCTGAGGAATATTGGAAATATTGAGTTTAAGATTTGCTGCATATTTGAGTCTCTCAACGACTTTTTTATATTCTGCATGGGTAAGTCTAAAGACATCAACGAGGACTCCATCGATGCGGAATCTTACGACAACATAGCTTTCAAAACACTCATAGTGCACATCACTACTTCAAACAACGAGAGCTCAGATTGAAATATCTCTTAGAGCATCATCAGTTGCTTGCTTTCAGAGAGCAGATTTTACCTGATCTTCGATTTTTCCAAACTTTGAAGAAGCATACTGCCTTTTTTCTTCTTTTTCTAGTACGGCTTTTTTGAGCTCCTCAGTTGTTTGTAGTTCCTTTGTGTCTGCCAAAATAGTAATGTTTTTAGATATATAGTTAAAATAGCATATTTTTGTATTTGATGCAAAAAAACATATAATTTCAATATATGTTTACATCTTAGAAAATACTAAAAATGATAGATACAATGGAGGATTTATGTGAAAATCCTGTAAGAATATATTTACCTGATTGTGATGATGATAGAATTGTAGAATTGTTACAGCGAAGAACAGATAGATTTCTTATAGATAAAGAATTTGAAACAAAGCTTGTTATTTGTTGAAAAGAGTCTGATAAGTGGAGGTTTTTGCCTTTTTGGGCTATGCCGTTTTTTGAATTTCAGCTTGTTCCAGATGATGAGGATAATGTAAAGTATGCAACTCTCAAATTAAAGCAGGAAGAGTGAAATAAATGTGGGATGTTGGCTGGAAATATATCATCAACAGCACAGGTTGTAGGGGCTATTATTAAACTGGGAGTTGAAAGACTTCCAGATGTTGAGAGAATTTCTTCATATTTTCTTATGAAGCATCCAGAGAAATGAAATTTTATATTCTCCGATTGAGGCTTAAGCCCAAATCCAACAGCAACTGAGCTAGCAGAGATAGCAAAACTTTCTGCAGATAATGCGAATTTTCATGGTATAAAAAACAGAAAAGTAGCATTTTTAAAATCAGGACATAGTAGAGATAAAGTATTGGAAGCCCGTGATATTTTTATTCAAAGAAATTCAGATGATATTATTGAAACATGTGGAGTACTTTCAGCTCAGGATGCAATAGCGCAAGGAGCAAATATTATAGTTTTTCCAGATTTAGATGCTGGTAACATTGCTTATAAGATGTGCGAACGTCTATCGTGATGGAACACTGAAGAATTAAATGAACATAATGAGTATGGAATTGTCACACAAGAAGTATCAACTGTATGATGAGAAAAAATGCATTTCTCAGCTCCAATCTGATATGAAGCTCCAAATAATGACAATATTCATGAATCATTTACTCAATCTATAAAAAATCTGAAAGAAAGAAGTTATACAGGAAAGAGTGCAATACTGAGCTTTTCAACAGATAGAAGTTGATATGGTAACCAAACTAAGGATCTTTTAGATCCAGCTATATCAGCCGTTCATAAAATTTCTACAATAGAGGGATTCGTTATTCCTAAAATTATCCAATTTGATACTGGATTTTTGCCGGAAATCGCAAAAAAGAAATGAGTAGAAACAGGATGACGAGTAGAACACTATCATTTTCAGTCTCGACAAAGTTTTGATATTTGTATGAGCTTAGTATCCTCATTGTGAGGTTCTCAAGCTCTTGGTCCATTCCTACAAGGACTATCAAAACAAGCAAATGATACAAGCAGAGGAATTTGAGTGCTAGAAATGGAAGCTATGTTGCAGATGATAAAGGAAAAGTGTCTATTAGAGAATAATGCCTAATAAAAATCTATGGAAACTTGGATATTTTGGGCAATAATTTCTGTATTTACAGGATGATTTTTTCATTTTCTTTCAAAAGTCACAGCAGAGAGAAATTATGACTCAAATAGAGTTAATTATCTTTCATATATTTTTTGTAGCATATTTATGTGAGGAGTTTTATTATTTCAGGGAAATATATTTCCTTGGGATAATTTTTGGCTCATTTTCATAATTGCTGTTGGAAATATAGTGTTTTATAGTAGTTCTTTTATGACGAGAGTTCATGCTATGAGGCATATAGATACAGTAGTGTTTTATCCACTTTATAAGACGTTCTGACCTATATTTGTTACGTGTATTAGTGTTTTACTTTTTAGAGAGACTCTTGTTTTTAAAGAAATACTTGGAATAATAGTGTGAATTACAGTTCCACTTTTACTTATTACAAAGGCTGAAAATAAAGTTCAGAATAACCTATATATATGAGTTTGGATGGTTGTATTTACGAGTGTTTTAACCTCAGTTTCTATAGTGATGCCTAAGCTTATACAAGAGCTTTCCCTAGATATTAGTTTATTTCTCTTTCTCAATTTTCTTGTAGGAATACCATTTTCATACTTACTCTCGAAACTGCGAAAATCTAAAAAACAAAAACATTATAACACGCAGGGAATATATCTGTTTTCAGCTCTTATGTGATTCGTGAATATAATTGCGTTTTATACCTTCATAAAAGCTATGGAGTGAAATCTTGCAGTAGCTTTTACTATAAATTCGTTTTCAATTTTAGTTCCTATTATTCTCTCTATAATATTCTATTGAGAGCATTTTAATCTCAAAAAGGGGATAGTAATAGCTCTTTCTATTATTTCTATATTACTTTTTATATAAGCTATGGACACTTGGATACTATGGGCAATTGTATGAGCAGTAACATCTTGATTGTATAATTTTTGATTTAAAATTATTACAGAGAGGAAATATAGTACATATTATTCATCTCTGTGGAGCTATACGATCGCAAGTATAATATGCTTTTTATTTCTTATTGGGGATAATTTTTCCTGATTTAGAGATATTGACCTAATTTTTTTGATATCCTTAGCTTTTGGAAACATACTATTTTTCTACGTCTCAGTTATCACGAGAGTAAAAAGTATGCAAAATATAGATAATGTAATATTTTATCCACTCTATAAGACTTTTTGACCAATACTTGTAACACTTTTTAGTCTATTTTATTTTAAAGAATCACTTACATGGATTGAATCAATGGGAATACTATTAGGTATTTGTATCCCATTAATGCTTATATCTAAAACAGAAAGTAAGAGACAAAAGAATTTAACACTATGACTTTTGTTTATGTTCTTTACAGCTATAGCTGGTGCTATTTCTCCTGTGTTTGTTAAACTATCTAATAACGCATGATTTGATGTTATGACATATATCTTTTTTGTGTTTTTGATGTGAGTTTGATGTTCTCTCATATGATATACATATGAAATAAAAAATAATAAAGTGTCTAATCAGGAATGAATGACAAAATTCTGATTAATTATTTGATTCCTTCATTTTTTTTCATTTTACGCATTTACTAAATCATTTGAATGAAATATGGCTATCGCTTTTACTATTAATTCCTTTGCCATATTGATACCAATAATCCTCTCTATAATATTCTACTGAGAGCATTTTAATCTCAAAAAGGGTGTTGTGATAGCATTATCGATTATTTCTATATTACTTTTTATATAAATTATGAAAAATAGATGTTCTTGGGCTAATCCAAATAACGATTTATATATCAAGTATCATGATGAGGAATGGTGACTCCCAGTTCATGATGATAGAGTCTTATTTGAGTTTTTAATCTTAGAGTGAGCACAAGCAGGACTTAGCTGGGAAACTGTTTTGAAAAAACGTGAGAACTATAGAAAAGCTTTTGATGGCTTTGATTATGAAAAGATAGCAAAATATGATCAAACTAAAATAGATGATTTACTTGGAAATGAATGAATTATACGAAATAAGCTTAAAGTAAGTTCAGCTATCAAAAATGCACAAGCATTTATAAAAATCAGAGAAGAATTTGGAAGTTTTAGTGAATATCTGTGGAGTTATATAGATCATAAACAGATAAGAAATAATCCAAAAACTCTCTCTGAAGTTTCAGTTTCTACAGATCTCTCTGATAGATTATCAAAAGATCTCAAAAAGCGATGAATGAGTTTTGTTGGAACAACTATCATGTATGCATACCTGCAAGCTGTGTGACTCGTTGATGACCATGTAGTGCATTGTTTTTGTAAAAAAAATGTACAGTAGTTTATTTTTAGATATAATATACTTTCATTATTTGATAAACTGATTCTATGCCCGCAGAAAACTTTTGGTGAATGGGTTGAAAACTCATACGAACTCTAAATGGGAATCAGCAGGTTTATAATGAAGTTTTAAGAAAATGGGAATACACAGACCCAACTGTACGTGCAAAATTAAAAGAGACCAAAGATGTCACTGCGAAAAAAACTTGAGAACTTATAGATTTGAGAGATGAAAAACGAGACCCTAATGCTCCAGTGGAACTAAAAGACCCACTATGAGAAGAAGAGGAAGTTTCAAGTATACTTTCTCCTTTTGATGATATGGAAGAAGTGGTATTACAAGAGCCTAAACCTGAAGATATTCCTGACGGAAAGAAGCTAACGTCATTAATACGTTTTCTTGGTTGACCTATGTATGGGAGTCAGGGAGAAAATATGCTTCCTCATGCACAGAATGTTATGCAAAGGTTGAGAGAGCTCAGTAATCGTTGAGAAAATATATCAGTAGAAGATGTATTACAGCTTATTGAGAATTTTAATCTTCATGTAAACCAAAAGTGATGACAGCAGGAAATAGATAAAAGAATGAAACTGTTGATATTATATGTTGAGTGATCAATAAGACATATAAAGAATATTGATTCTAAGTAATAAGTATAGAATAATCATAAAAAATATGTATCATATAATGGTACATATTTTTTAATAAAACATTTGTGGGAAAAGTATTAGAGATAAAAAACCTTCAAAAATCATATGGAGATTTAGAAGTTTTAAAGTCAGTAGATCTAGCAGTAGAGCAAGGAGATTTTTTTGCGCTCCTGGGGCATAATGGAGCAGGGAAGTCTACGACTATTGGTATCATGACGAGCCTTGTGAATAAAAATTCATGAAGCGTTAAGATAGGTGGTGTAGATATAGATAAAAACTTTTCAAAAGCGAAGCAAAATATAGGAGTTGTACCACAAGAGTTCAATTTTGATATATTCGCAAAGGTATATGATATTTGTATGTTTCAGGCTGGGTACTATGGAGTACCAAAAAAGATTGCAGCTGAGAGGGTAGAGTTTTACCTCAAAAAGCTAGAGCTCTGGGATAAAAAAGATGCAAAAGCAAAAGAACTCTCAGGGGGGATGAAGCGTCGGCTTATGATAGCAAGAGCGCTCGTACATGAACCAAAAATTTTAGTACTAGATGAACCAACAGCAGGAGTAGACGTAGAGCTCAGGCAAACTATGTGGGAATTTATCAATATGCTCAATAAAGAAAAATGAATTACCATAATTCTTACAACACATTATCTTGAAGAAGTAGAGCAACTTTGTAACAATGTAGCTATTCTCACTGGAGGAAAAATCGTGTATGATGGAGCTGTGAAATCTCTTCTTAAAACTCTTGATGAGGAGATATTTGTTCTCGATCTCAAAAATGAGCTAAAGCAGATACCGAAAAGATTTGAGCAGTATCAGGCAAAGTTGGTTGACGCAAACACTCTCGAGCTTACCGTAAAGGCAAAAGAGAGTGTCAATGAGATATTTTCAGTACTCTCAGAAAAAGGAATAGAAGTTCTCTCTATGAGAAACAAATCAAATAGGCTGGAACAACTCTTTTTAAAGTTAGCAAAAAAGTAAGAGAGCGATATTGACATATATCTATATATTTGTATATTATAAAAAATATAGATAAAATATTTTATGGCTCCAGATTGAACCAATAGTCCTAAAAGCGAATTAGATGAAATCAGCAACATGTCTGTTTCATCTTTTTTGTCTCGCTGTGATGCTATTGTACTTAAGCTAGAGAATGATATTTTAAAGGAAGCAGCTGTTAAGGAAGCAAAAGAATTTTTATGAGAATCAGGTGTATTCTTATTATGAGATGATATAACATCACCAGGAATAGAATTACCTGAAAAGATTCAAGGGTTGATTTCTTCTTTGATGGAAGAATATAATGATGCGGATGAACTAACTTTATTAAAAGCTATTAATGGTATGAAGAAGGTGTGTCCAGAAAAACTTGGAAACCTCTCTTTGGATGATATAGTTTGAGATATGCTGTATGCACAGGAAATTTTCAAGCAGGCAATTGTATTCCAAATAACAGCATTTTATCCCTTAGAAAATCCAACTGAGGAAGTTGTAGATGAATCTCGAAATGAAGCAGATGATGCACTAAGGAAAAAGAGTTATGCAGATTTAGAGCTAGATGAACTCCATAAGAGATTTGAATTTTTGACTATTGAAAAGCGGGGTAGAGCCATTCAGGCTTGTGTTGATAAAGGATGGATTACGAAAAAAGATGCTGAAAAGATAATCATACACGAAAAGGAGGGGTATATAAGTGTAGGACTTCTAGATATAGAAATGGATGATTTTCCTGAAAAACAGACCTTTTCTGAAACCGCTAATGACGACTCTCCAGATGCTGCTGATTGGGAAATAGTATCTAGAATGTTTGTAAGTGAAATAGAGATTTTGAAAAAAGAAAGAAGAGATAATAAGTGACAGTCTGATGGAGATGTAGAGTTAGTGAGGCAGATAGAAGTTAAAATAAGTGAGTTAGAAGAAGAAAGAGATATAGCTATAAATTTCTTTATAAGAAATGTATTAAATATGAGAGAAAGAGAATACCTTGTAACAAGAAGATGAGGCTCATATATTGATCCGAAGAGCGGGTTTAAAGAAATTACTCCATCTACTATGTATGATTATTTAACTACAGTTTCATTTTATGATGGATTTAAGCGCACCAATAACTGACCGACTCAAGAGAGGATACAGAGTCTTTTTCAACATACACGTTGAGAATATAAAGAGATACAGTGATGAGAGAAGTTTCCAGTAAGAAGAAAATACAAACCTACTTAAAAATCTCTTTTTATAAAAGAGATTTTTTAATCTCTGACTCATGCTTATACTAAGACAATATTATTTTTACTACAAAAAACATGATAGATTTATATACATTGACTTCAAA
>JAHDGX010000043.1:0-4764 GCA_020631575.1 Candidatus Altimarinota bacterium
ACTTGAGTTTTTTCCAGTATCATCATCACATAATGCAGGTATAGCTGAAGTAAAAAGGTATATTGCAAAATACCTTGTTTCAAAAGGGCTCAATTATAAAAAATGAGAGGAAGATGACACACTTAAAATGGCTTTTGTTGGTCGTCCAAATGTTGGAAAATCAAGTATTGTAAATACAGTGGTATGAAACGACAGGGTTATGGTAAAAGATATGGCAGGTACGACTCGCGATGCGATTGATACAAAGTTTTCCTATTGAGAGCAAGAATTTACCCTCATAGATACAGCAGGGATCCGAAGACTCTCAAAAGTAGGAACGAGAAATATAGAGAACTGGTCTGTGATGAGGTCAGAGAGAGCCCTCAAGAGAGCTGACGTGATAGCTGTTGTAGTAGATGGATATGAAGGAATAGTGCAGCAAGACCTTTCTCTTATCGGAAGAGTTATGGATGAGAAAAAAGGGCTCATAATCGTAGTAAATAAATGGGATAAAGTTCTTGATAAACCAGGGGTCAATAAAGAACATATGATGGAAAGGTATATTGAATACCTCAAAGAAAAAATAGAATTTCTTCCATGGGTCACTGTTATATTTACTTCGGCAACAGAGAAAAAACGTCTTACAAACATTCTAGATGAAGCTATGAAAATAGCTGATGAGAGAAAAAAGAGAGTAAAAACAGCTATATTTAACGAATTTTTAGAACAGCTGGTATACAAACATCCACCAACAGGGAATAAAAAATCTCATAGTCCAAAGATATACTACGGTTCACAGGTTGATACGAATCCACCAAAGTTTGTAGTATCAGTAAGCAACCCAAACCACTTTCACTTCTCATATAAGAGATATATGGAAAATAAAATTAGAGATAACTTTGGTTTTGGTGGAACTCCAATAACTATCGAGTTCAAATGAAGAGGGAAGTATGCTGGTGTTACGAAATAGATAACAAATAACAAAAAAGACTCATTGGTATGAGTCTTTTTATTTTATCAGATCCTACAAGGTAAAGTTAATGTATTCAATTCTTGAGTCATATCATATCATCAGATTCCTCCTTGTCATGAAGTATCTATACTAATATCGCTTACTCAATCGAAATAAGTCTCATCAAGGGGGGTTTGAATATCAATATAGGTTTTTCAGGATGCATCAACTACTAAGGATTGTTCTCAGTTCTTATGCATAACAAGAGTTCCTATAATATCTGATGAAGTCAGTGTGAATGAGTCAGGATTTTGTTCTCATTGTGTCATTATACAGTTTACGGCAGCTGCAATATGCGTTGGAAGTGCAAGTTCTCATTGTCCTTGACTGTGGGCAGGAGATGTTACGATTGTAGCAGCTGCTACAAGAGCTAATGAGCTTCTCATATTATTTTTTTTCTAGTAATTTCTTTTTAATCCATCCCATACCAAAGCTCATAGCGTCTTTACTATCGAAATCTCCATCTCCATCTTGATCCATCATCATCCCCATTATATTTGAGTCTTTTCCTGTTCCAGAGAGCATTTTCATGAGATCTTGAGCTCCAAATCATCCTGCAGCTTTTTTCTGATCACCGAGCGTTTCCATGATAACTGAGCTGAGAGCACCCATAACTCCTGATGTTTGCTCCTCAGATTGACCCGATGCCTTTGCAACTTCTGCAACCGCTTTATCAGAACCACCAAATATATGCCCAAGAATATTTTTCCCATCTTCTACATCTATTTTTGATTCTCCTAAGTGATCATTGAGAGCATTATTGAGATCTTCAGCTCCTTTTTCAGACTGTGCATTTTTACTTAGTTGCCCGAGAATCATTGGAAGAGCTTTTCCTGCAATAGCTTTTGTAGTAGCAGAGTCCCCACCAACTTTGGAAGCTATTTGTTCTAAAGCTTTTCCTTTGAGGTTCGAAAGAATCATGTTTGATATATCCATTTCCTATTATTCTAAAAAATTAAAATTATTGAGCAGCTTTTGGAAGCGCTTCACATACGATACCATTATTGTTTCCATCAAGACCATATATATCGAGTTTATTTACATCAATACCTGGATTGTTAGAAGCTACTTCATCACTACATTCATTATATTTTGCTTGGGCAGCATCTTGAGTACTGAAATCTGAACAGTTGAGATCCAGTTCTTTACTGTTACAATTCCCTGTAATAATTCTGACTGAGTTTCCTTCAGAATCCTTAATAGTTTCCACTCTTGATTCTGAGTAGCTTCCAGTCTCCCAGAGTTTCCCAAGATCAGCATCATAGTCAAATCCTTCTAGACCCATAGCTATAGCCAGGAGTACAAGAATAAATACAAGCATCCCTTTTGCTTTCCCCCAGAATATGAGGAGCAAAACAACGATAAGCATAAGCACAGCTATGACAGTCATTCTCCCGTTTTTAGAATTCCTTAGCCTTTTTACAGCGCTCCCTAATCACATACGATAATATATAAAAAAATAAATCCCCTACAATGTAAGGGATTTGGTCAAAAAGTCAAAAAAGGAATTATCTTTCAAAAGTATATGTTCCTCCTGTTTCTTTTGCTATATTCCTAAGCAAAACTGTATCGGCAGATCAGATTCAGATTACATTTACAATTATTCATCTATTTTGCGCTTCTCAAATAATTTCAGCAGATGAAAGTAATCAAACATTGTTTCATCAATCAGAGAGTACAGTTATAACTTTATTGTCATATTCTCAAGTTTGAATTACATCCATAATACTTATGAGTAAAGGAGTTTGACCAATAACTCTCTGTTCAGATAATGAATTTGCACAATCATCATCATCAAAGTTTTTTTGGTTATCTGTAAAAGTATAAATACTTGCATCATCAGGGTATTTATACTGACTCACTGTATTCCACCTCGTTCAAGACATTGATGAGCTTGCATCAAGTATATATGCATCAGCAGGACTTCTATCCAAACCTGATTCAATAGTGCTTCAAGCAATGTTAACAACCACTCTTCTATCTGGTCTTAGTTGTAGTAACTCATCGTGAGTAGGGTTTTGAGGAATAGCTTGTGAGTCAGTTTCTCAAAATGATGCAAATTCGTATGTTACATGAATATTTGGAGAGACTCTGGATCTTAGATATTGTTCTACTGACTCTATTCTTCGCTGAGCCATTCTTTCATTAGCTGATATACTTCACCTTGCATCTGCGTGTCACTCTAATAAAACAGTTACATCTTCTCATGCATTGTTGATTTGCTCAGCAATCTGATCTAAATCTGATTTATCTCAATTGTCTAATGCTGATTGATTTGTGATAAAATATATTTCGAGACCTCAATTTTCGTTAAACGTATTTGGAAGTCTAAAATCAGTTGTTCTGTTATCAAATCTTGATATGATATCAGGATCTGTTGTAAAACTCTGGTTTCATACGCTGATTATTTTAGGATCTGTTAGAGCGGATGATGCTCACTCTTGAACTTTACACGTATACCTACCAACTTTATCTCATGAATTATCTCAATCAGATCAACAAGATGCTAACACTAGTGCTCCAGTTGTAAGACCAAAGTTTCTTAAACTCATAATATTATGATAAAAAATATAATAAATTATATTTAATATAAAAAAATATATTTGTCAAATAAATATTTTATCTTAAATATAAGCTCTTATTTCTTTCATGGTCAGCATTCGTTACTCAGTAGTAGATTTGACCAGTTTGTGTATCGTGAAGATAGTAGTAATAGTCTGTATTTTTCGGGAATAAAGTTGCCTTTATTGTAACTTCACTTGGATTTCAGATAGGTCCAGCTGGGAGTCCTACTTTTTGACGAGTATTGTAATCATTTTTCTCATAAAGGTACTTTGTAACGGAGAGTTTACACTGTTCAGCCGTGAGTCTAAAAGGATAACACACTGTTATATCTGCCCCGATCATCCATCACTCATCTAGACGTTTTTTGAGAATACCAGCTACTGTGGCCTTTTCATTATCATTTCGCTCTTCTTTTTCTACGATACTTGCAAGAGTGATAATCTCAAAAATAGTTTCATTATCTGCGTCTACGAGATATCCTTGAAATATTTTTTTATTGAAATTATTAAGCATTTTTCGGGCAAGTATTTCTATCGAGAAATTATTTGGATTAATTGCGTAAGTATCGGGATATAGATATCCTTCAAGTGATGTAATTCACTGTAGAAATACGTAATCTGAAGCCAAGCTATGATTTTCTGCAAAGCTGATAAACTCTCAGGCCTGTATAAGACTCTTATTTGTTAAGAACTGGTCAATATCAAATATATTCCACCCTTCGAGGAAGGTAAGTGAGATATCTTCTTCGTTGATAGGGGTTTTGAGGCTCTCAATAAGAGCATCTATTCCACATGCAGATATTATTTCATATGATCACGCTTGAAGTCAGAAGTTTGGTGGATTCAGTTTGAGATATGCCTTACTATAGAAAGTACTTCATGTTTCTTTTTCAAGTACGGATGAAAAAGTCTCTCACTTTTCAACAACTATCTTTTTAGGAATAACCTGCACACTACTACAATCAGGACCAGAAATATAGGAACTATATCAATAATATAGTACTCAAATTGATATAATTGAGATCCAAATAAATAGTTTGATAAGTCGAAGCATATGTCTAAGTAAAATAATAGATTTGCAGGATTTTATATGGATTTTTTATGATGTAAATGATAAATAGTTGACTAAAATAGTTATATATCCACTATAAGTAATATAAAATTATAAAAAAACATGTGAGAATCAAAAAAAATATTTGTATATGATCC
>JAHDGX010000043.1:4864-8664 GCA_020631575.1 Candidatus Altimarinota bacterium
AATACTTTTACGTAAGATGAGGACAAGATATTCCTGCTGATGATTTGTATGCTGCTATAGATTGATTGAAACAAAGATCTTTGTATCACAGCATTGTACATTTTAATAAGAAACTTAGCTTTTACTGATATGAGATCAAATCAGTAAAACGAGGTAATTCTACTGATAGTAGATCATTCTATAAACTCATTCAAACAAACTCATTACCTGAAAATACTGATCCTAGAAAGAGGAAAGAGCGTACTAAAAGCAGAAAGCGAGAGGCAGTAAAACGTCGTGAACCCTTGGGGTGATGAGAGATTGCTAGAAATACAAGTATTGAGCAGGGAGATACTTTGGAAATCGATATATGAGAATTAAAAGATATGCTTACAGAAGATGAATTTACTTGTTTAGAAGTTTTAACAGCAATAAATGATCCTAGTGCATTAATATCAGGGATAAATATATACAAAAAGATGATGAGGATACCTATTTCTTCTCAAGTAGATGAACCTCAATTAAAAGAAAAACAGATTAGGAGAATCATAGAATCATTAAATGCTAAACTTCAACATAATAATGCAATATTTAATATTCTAATTTCCGACTATTGATATAGAATAGAGAAAAAATAAAGAATCTTGACGAATCTCTATTATTTGTATAATCCAGCTCCCTTATGATATACTATAAGGGCTTGTACAGAACGTACAAGTATGGTGGGAATGAATGACAGGAGAATCCACATGAACTTTGAAAAATTGATCGCAGCCTACTACGAAGCTTTGTTTTCGGGTGACTTGATCGCTCTAACGAAAGTAACCAAACAGATTGCGACGAGTAAACTCGAAGTATCTGCAGGTGATGATGTCACTTGGAACCAGAGTCACTTCGGTGATCTGACTTTCGGCTTTGGTGCTTTTGGTGCTGAAGTTGATCTAGGGGCTTATTCCTATGGAAATGTCACTTTTGAACCATTCAGTGATGGTTCAAGCTACGAGTCCTTCGGTATCCTTGGCCGTCTTGATGTCGACGATGCTTGGAATCTCGATATCCAAACCAGCTTTGTTGCTGGTGGGGTTTCGATTAATGATGTTCGTGGTGGAAATTACGACATCGGTTGGACTTTCAGCTTTCAATCCAATGACTCCGTCGGCCTCACAGCCGAATTGGGCTATGTTGGATATGCCAACTTGGATGAGACTGATGACACAACATTTGTGGCTGATTTCCTTGGTGAAGGAAACTTCTCCGGGAATGGTCTATCGATTTCTATCGAGAATCTCGAAGGTTATGCATCTATCTTTGGTGATGGAAACTCTGCGGATATCGGAAACGCAACTGGTGCCTCGGTGCAAGTTATGAGTGGTTCCCAAAACACGATGCTTCAAATTGAGCATGGTGGAACCATTTTCGATAACGGAGATTCTACGAGCTTTATCGGTGGTGAAGGTGACCAGTTCGTCTTTGCCAATGGTGACGGAACCTCTTTCTATAATGGGGGTGAACCAGGAATCCTTGAACAGATTCTTGGAATTCCAGACCACGATGTCTTCGTTGATCAAGGTGGAGGACTCGATGTAATTTCGGGGTTTGAGGTCGTTGAACTCAACACAGACGGAAATGTTGTCATTCTTAACGGTGTTCCGGATGAACTTTATCTGAATGTTGGTGACAACCAGATTGAGGTGACACCAAACTTCCTTGATGTCTTTGGAAGCCAATCTGGCAGTGATCTGGTTCTCGCCGGAAACGGTTTTGAACTAACATTTGCTGGTGCCGCTGACGATTTTATGTTCGCATAACCCACCATCCCTTGGCCGCGCGAACATCGCTGCGGTCGGTGGGGAACCCAACTGGCTGGCTTCTCTCTTCGGAGGGAGGCCAGTCTTCTTTTTTGGAAAAATTGTATATTGACAAAATAATAAATATATTTAGATTATATAAAATTTAAAAATTATAGATATAGATTATGTCATGAGCTATTTGAGTGCTGGATAGATTACAAAGTGATGGAACTACACAAACTACGAATATATGACCTGTAAAGGATTCTCATGCTGAGAGAGTAGCCCAACTTATAGATACGCAGAGAGATATCTATGCTCCTAATCCATTTGACGAAGTTCGCAAGCAAGAGCTAGTTTGAATTGAGTGAGCGCAATGACTCATTAGACCAGAGCATTTGGAAGGAAGTAAACTCTATCAGAGTCGCTTTGCAGTAGAAAAAAACAGATATCAAGCATCTCTTATTGCTACTAATGACAATTACATCAGTGAACGCTTAAGTGATCATTTATGAATTGATGATTTGGAAAGGCTTTTTCACTCTCCATGAGCTGTTACTATGCTGGAAGATGGAGTACTGCATGATACGGTTTATAATAACTCTGGATGATACAGAAATGCATTAGGTTTAGGATGATCTTATGATTCAAATGTTTCTCTAGTGTACTGAGATGACTTACTCGTTTGATTATCTGAGCAAAAGGCAGCTTTGTGAAGTATATTTGCTATGATGAGAGGAAATTATACTTTCTCTACATCTGTGATGCAGGCAGTTTTATGAGTGTATTGAAAAGCTCTCAACACTACTTCTGGAAGTGAAGATTACTGAGACTACACTCGGGGATTATTTTCAAAAGGTTGAAAAGCAGTATGAATTAGTGGTTCCCAGGTATATCATGAAAGTGCAGAGCAAGTTCTACAGTGAGTATTATGATCAGAGCAGTGAGAGGACACTTTGGATATGCTATCTCCAATAAAACCACCACTACCAGAACATGAGCAATTTGCAAATTCAGTAGGGAGTGAATCATGGAGAGTAGATTTACTTGCCGGTATTTTTGATGAGCTATATGCAAGACTACTAGTAACTCACATCTCAGATTGGGATGCCCAGATTAAATATGTAGCAGAGGATATTATTGCTCATGCAGAGCAAGGAGCATTATGAAAATTGTGTTAGTACTTTTTTAAAAGATATAATAAATGTCAGATTTTTTAAACCGCGTAACAAATCATCGAGTCTTTCCATGAGAATTTCCACTGGTAGATGAAGATATAGTTCATTTTGTTGATCAAACAGCCGGGGATGTAGCTGCAGCAATCATGAAAAGTGATGAGGGTATAGCAAGTTTTATAAAAGAACTGCGCGAAGCAGGTGATCCTGATTTTTCATGAGAAGCTGATATGTTTCAGCCATATAATATTCCTCTTGACGCTTCAGTATCACTGAGCAATGCGCAGTTAGCTATTCCTTCGTGAATAAGACGCTTACTACATCTAGACCAATCATGAGAAGTAACAAAACTGCTTTCTGAGCAAGCTGAAATATTTCTTCCAGAATGACCTATATTTGAATCACTTTGAGCAACAGTGATTTTAAAAGATGACGAAACTTCCGGATGGAATCTAGACTATACCTGATATGATGGAAATATCATTTGAACTGATACTCTTTCAGATGTGGTAAAAGTATATGATGAAAATAGACTTAAGCGCATGGCACTTGAAAAAGCTAAACTGCATCAAGTAGTCCAGTCCATAGCTGGTATGTTCCCAGAAAATAATGCACTGCAGAGACAATTATATCAAGCTGTAGTTACCATATTGTCGGGTTGACTCCAGCAGTATAAATGATCACACAGTATTGGTGATAAAATTGTTGCCGTAAGCTGATCAGAAACATTCTCTCATGTGAAAGAAAAAATGCTAGAAAAGTATGACCCATGTGATACTATAACATATCCGATGCTAGATGAAATTGCTCCAATTAAAGCAGATAAAAATTGAGTAGCTGTATGAAGAGTAGATTT
>JAHDGX010000044.1 GCA_020631575.1 Candidatus Altimarinota bacterium
ACTCTATCGATGGTTCATCTTCGAGTTTCTGAACAAAATGACTCTGCCAGTGTATACGTGATAAAAAGGTGGTAAGTGATTTTTTATGATTTTTCGCACTTGGTGTATCTTGGAGCTTAAGTAGGGTTTGCCTTTTTTTTGTCTCTTGGTATATTGTCTTTATTGAAAGAGCTCATACGGCTATATACGGTGAGAGTCGTGAGCAACTGTATCGTGACTTTCCTGGCTTTCCGATGTCATACATATAGTTTTTTCACCTTTTTTCTAGAAAGTCGTTCAGTATACAAAGCCCATATTTTTCTCATCATTTTTGGAGCAAGGTATTTCATGAATATATTTTCATATATTTTTTATAAACTCATGCTGATACTTTTGTGAATCAGAAATCATGCTTTTGATTGTGCTTTTTCGCTATAAACTCTGGAGTCTTACAGATTCTTTCGTTCCAGATTTGTGACCAGATATCCCTATTTGATAATCGCCTCACGACTCAGTTACTCGGAAATTCTCTCATGTTTATCCCCTGCTCTTGGCAAAACTGATGTACTTGGATATCACGCTTGTAGGTCTGCATATTTCCTGTTTCTTCGTGAGTGAATATATCTACGATCTCGTATCAGAGTCTGAGTTTATTGAGAAATACTGAGATTTCAGACTCAACAAATACGAGATCTAAACCAAGTTCTTTAAGATCTTTTTTGAGGAATCCAAGAGTCTCCAAAATAAACTGCATCTGGTGAGCCCCAGTATCAACGAGCTTCAAAATACTTGGCTCAAAAAAATACAGACAGAGAGTGGGAATATTTGGGTCATATGAAGCTAACATCTCATTGTCTCGCACACGAAGATTCTTCTTGAACCACAGGATTTGTATCTTTTTCTTTTTCATATATACAAGATATATACATATAAAAAATAATCAAGAAAATCTTGATTATTTTTTAGTGTGATTCATTTTCAATATATTCTATTGGTATACCACTAAGCTTTGCAATTCTTTTACGAAATTTTTCTCTACAATCTTCTGGAAACAAGCAAGAGTCACAACGTGGATTTTGATCAAAAAATACATCTCATCATTCAATAGAATCTATAGTAAACTCCCAGTTTTCGTCTGGAAAAAGATCACATGGTTTTTTATGTTGGTCTAATTTCATATTTTTTTCTATAATCTATACTATTTAATTCAAAATAAGAAAGATTACAAGTTTAAATTTTATCTTAAAATATGTTGACTATAATCAATATTCTTCTATAAATAGAATGTCTTTTAGCATAGGGTGTTGCATTTAAAATTATAATATTTCATCTACTCAAAAAAATGAGACTTCAGTTAAAACCATTTTTAAGGCCCCAAAAGTATGAAACAAGCGATTGACTATCAATAGAAGAAAGAGAAGAATGGGTCAGAAATCTTGTAGTTGATATAATAACAAAAAATGATGAAGCTCAACTTAACTCTCTCTACAATTTGATTGTTAAAATACCTGGAGCTAAAACAAATCCAGAAGAAATTGAGAGTGAAACAAAAATAAGAGCAATACAAGATACAATAAGCAAGATAGTACAAGATTGAGACTGATACCTACTAAAAGCTATTTATAACGATATATACAATATTAGTTGACAATATGTAGAGTGAGAAGATATAAGTATATATACAGAATCTCAGTTTTTAAAACTCACACAATTCTCTCAAAAAAGAGTGGTTGCTCAATACTTCAAAGATAAATTTCCAAACATAGAAGAGAGAAAGAGATTCCTCTCAAGAGTAATAGAACTTACCGATCAATTAGATTATGCACATTTTGATATTTTAAGAGTACATCCAGCATTTTGATATGCACAAAGGTTATTTTGAGAATGAATCGAGCAAGCAATTTCTGTTATAGTTCATAATATTGCGACTGAAATGTCATCTGAAGAACAACATACTATACTTGATATATTAAAAATATCATGAATAAACGCACGACTTATTGATACAATCGAAAAAGAAATATGAATATACGAATGAGAACATCTACTTTCTACTCAAAATGAAGAAGTTTTAGAATGACGTCAGTCACCTAATTTAACTGTATTAAAAAGTCAGGCACGAAAATCTAATACAGACTTGAATCCTATTATTTTAGAACTAAATCCTAGCGTATGACTGAAAGTATTTTCAGAGAATCGTTTTAAAGAAATCTATGAAAATGTATTTTACAGTATTTCTCAAAAGATACTACAATTAACAGGATGACAAGAACCAAGTTTTAATAACTTTATAAAATTAGAAGCAAAAAGGTTACTATGAGAATCATCAGAAAATGATTGGAAAATAGACAATCAGCATGTATACCAATTTCTTCTAGAGTGGGAATTAGATAAGGATTTCGATGAAAAAGATCTCGCTAAAATTGTTTGAATGATGAGAGAAAGATGAGTTCCACTTAATGCCGCATGAACAAGAAATAATGAATCACTTAAATATCCAAGAGCAAAAGATAGTTTATTAAGGTATAACGGCCACTTATCTGAAACTTGATCATCAAGGATACATGATCATGCCATAATAATAGAAGATAAAGAAAAATCAGTCAGAGATCTGCGTATATGACTTTCAGATTTTAATCAAGATACCTACATTTATATCTTAATACAAATTGGTCATTATCTAGAGCATTGATTCTTTATTGATAAGAATCAACTGTTTGCAAATATATACAAAAGTTATAATAATGTATCATACTGAACTGATGAGCTGTTTGACATAACGATATTTAAAAAGCAATACGATGCTCTTGTGAGAAAAGTCATTATTCCACATAGTTATGAAGCAGTAGAACTATGAATCAAAAGTGATAATGTGCTTATGACATGACTCTATTGAACTGGAAAGTCACAATTTTTGCTACATTTACTTACGCAAGATACCTATCTATACGAATGAAAAGAGTTTCATCTCAACGCAAATGTTATCAGTATTGATTTGATGACTTTTAGATCTACTGTTCTAGATAATATATGATGATTCCGTACGAGACTTGATGAGATTTATCAAAATACATGATTATGAATCATACTAATTATCGAAGATCTCGATACAATTATAAATGAAAAACTCACTTGATGAAATGATATAGTAGCTCAAGCGATCACACTATTATTTGAATGAATTTGATCTATCCCCCTCACTGTAGTTACTACAGCAAATGATCCTACAAAGTTCTCTGAACGCCTCATTAGACCAGGAAGACTTTATGAAATTATTCAATTTGAACTTCCAACTCTTTCTGAAAGAAATCTCATACTAGAGCAACACCTCAAACACAAATGAATCGTACTAACTGAGGCTATAAAAGACAAATTATCAGAAACAGTCTTATTTAAAAAATGAACAGCCAGCCACATAAGAAAATTTGTCGAAGAAATATCGGCTTATATAAAAATTCAGTGATACCTTTGAAATAGAGATATCGAGGTTTCAGATGAAGAAGTGATCAAAATTGCATCTTCGATAAACATATCAATTAACGATATAGATAGTACTATAAAAAAGATACAAGAATGGGTCGATGTATCTACTGGAAAATCTGATCCATCAGAACCAAGTATTTGATATAGAGCGAGATTACCCTAGTCGTATACAGTCACTTTCAAAGAGTTGTCATTTGAAATCACGTCTGAGGAGGGCAATGTCTTCTGGGGACATCTTGAAGTCGAGAGCTCAGAGGTTTTCTTGTATATGCTCATGATTCGAGCTATGAAAGATCGTTACGACATTCATCTGATGTATGAGCCAGTTCAGGCTGAGCTGGGCAGGAGTGGCATTGTACTTCTTTACAAGGCCCATATAGTGAAGTGTGGGATTATGGGCAAGTTTTCCAAGCTCAACTGGTCTATATGAAACAAGCATGATATCGTTTTCCTGACAGTACTGCAGGAGTCCATCTGATTCTGGCTCACGGAAAAATAGATTGTAGTGTACTTGGTTTGCTACGATTTTGTATTTTTTACAGTATGATTGAGCTTCTTTCAGGGTTTGCGTTGAGAAGTTGCAGACTCAGATATACTTTATGCGTCCTTCGTCAACTAGATCTTCCATCGCTCTCATGCACTCAGCGAGATCAAACTGTTCTTCTCTCCAGTGGATATAGTAGAGATCCAAATACCCGACTCAGAGTCGCTCAAGACTATTTTTACAAGCCATCTTTATAGCATCGTAACTGACATTTGATCCTCGAACTTTTGAAGCGATAAATATACTCTCTCGATCATAGTTCTCTATTGCTTGTCCTAAAAATTTCTCGGATTGTCAGCAACCATAGAGTTCAGCAGTATCTATATAGTTACAACCTGCTTGTATAGCATATCTCAGAGTTTCCACTGACTTTTTCTCATCCTCTGGATGTGCTTCTGAAACTCATCATAGAGGCCAAGTTCCATACGACATATATGCCATCTCAAATCACGAATTGAGTTTTTTTGTAATCATACAAAGCTTTTTTTGTAATGTAGATATTGTGATTATAATAAAAAAGAGTCTAAATACAAAACTATGAAACAAGCTGAAATAATAAATATAGGAAGAGATATCATCCTCAGAGCATGACTTCTCAAAAAATGATCACAAAAGCAAAAAGAAGAATTCCTTGAGTTACTTCAAGACTATGAAGAAAAACTCAAAAATATATCTGATAATTCTGCAAATGTCATCCTATGATTTATCTATGACCTCAAAGATGATATACAGACTTGAAAGGATCTAAACATCGACAATATCGAGGATGATGAATATCTCGAAAACCATCTGATTGTAAAAAATGAACTTACTCATTTCAATAGTCTCATTGACCAAGAAAGCTTCAAAAAAGTATTTGAAGAGCTCAATAAAAAAGAAATACAAATACAAGAAATTCGCAAAGCGATACAAAAAATATACGCAGGATTTGAGTTTCACTTCTCCAAAATCTCCCAAGAAAATATAGCAAAAAATCTCCTGATTTTTACCCAATTTGAGAGAAAACTCCCAATTCCTGCTCTCAATCGACTCTTACGCTTCATGGAAAAATACCCAGAACTCTGAGCTGAAAGAATCTTGATCGATAGACTCGAAAGAACATACAAGAACTTTCTACGTACCTTTTACAACGAATGTCTCAAGTGTCTCAAAGAGAAAAACATAAACTTCAAATTTATCCGTTTTTCTCGTCAAAATAATAATCTCTGTATGTCTCTCAATTGTGAAGATGCGAGTAGTTTCGGACTCAGAAGTGGAGACCCCTATTTTGAATACGCTGAGATACTCAAAAAAATGGGCTAGTTTATTTTTCTTGGATACGAGCAAAGTTTGGAGCGAGATAAGAGGTATTTATCCCATCTGAAAAATCTCTATATTTTGGATTGAAATTCTCAGCTCCATCTTTTCCCATCCATGCTTTTTCATTGACATAATAACGAATCTCAAAAGTAAAATCACCTCACTCCTGCGTGTTGTATGTTGCTCAAAACTCTGTTGATATACGATCATTTCAAAATGCATCAAAGTATCTTCCAAAAATCACAGCCAGCTCATGTTCATCGGCTCAATTTGTTGCCACGTCAATACTCCATTTTTGATGATTTCCCTGCTGTACTCTAGAGTAACGTAGAGCATAGGTTGTTCAAAACCTATTGTCAAAATCCTTTAGGAGATCAAGTGAGAATTTCAACTCAGCTTTTTTATTGTCTAAAATTGATCGAGATGAGAGATGGATTCCTGAGAGCGTATCTGCTTGGACCTTCGATTCTGGATCTATATGAACCAGATCTCAGCTCCTTCCAATCAAGAGGCTTGAACCATCCTCAAGTTTCCCCAGATCAGCGATAGTGATACTATAGCCAGATAGACGAAAGATACTTCCAAGCATTTCTTTTTCATATGCAAGCTGCAGAGCACTTTGGTCGTATGATTTTCCATCATACTCTCACCGTATATGTGAAACTGCTGCTTTGAGACTATAGTTTTCACCCTGTGCAAAAGTCACACCTATTCTCACGCGGTCTTCATCTATTCATTGTTTTGTTTTTTTGTTTGAAAACTCAAACATGTATCACTCAACTTTTTCATCTCACAGAGGAAAAGATCCACGTGTGAGAGTGAGTGTTTTGGTATCTGCTATACTTGAACTGAACTTCCAAGGTTCCCCATCTGGCATAAATTGAGAATGAAAACTTCCACGTATTTCTGTCCCTTCTCATACTCCAATAGGGCGAGATTTCAGAAATAACCCCTTTGATTTGAGCTTAATCTTTCCCAAGCCTCATATATACTGGAGAAATCAGCTATCTCATCAACCTATTACAAGTCATTCCCTTGTTTTTTCTTTACTGAGATCCGTGTCTTCTTGTAAATCATCTTCTCTTCCAAGAATATTCCTTCACTGACTATCACTGAGTGAAGCAAGATAAAAATCTCATGATCCATCTTGAGAAAGATCATTTTCTAGTGTGTAAAAATCTGGTCAATTTTCAGACATAGGAGAATCAATAGATATATGTCTTTATTATAATATATAATCTCAAAAATGACAAAGCATTGCGAAACTCTGGTGAAAAAATATAATAAACAAGTTATTACTCATGATACATGATACAAAAACTCTTACATATCTTCCTGATTTTTCTCTTTTTCAGTCTTCCTCTTGTTCATAGTGAATTATTTGATACTCTCGGAATTGATCTAGAACTCAGAGTCAACTGAAACTACGAATTTACAAAATCACAGTTTTTTATCTTCTTCAGTGGGGTGATCTTTTTATTATTTTGAGTCCAATCTTTTCTCTCCAAAAGATTAATAATCTTTCCAAAAGTACTGTTTTTTGCCCTATGAGTTCTCTGACTTTCGACAATATTCTCAATATCGTCTTATACCAGTTTTTTTGGAATGACTACAAAGGGACATGGGACACTTCTCTTTCTCTGTCTCATATGAATCTACACTGTGCTCATACAGCAAGACAAAAGTTTTATACAAAAACTATGGTTCTCAGTAGCCGTTTGAGCCTTTTTTACATCAGTCCTTGCGATCAAAGAGTATTATTTCCCGAGCTTTTCCTACTGAGATCTCAGTAATAGAGCTCTTGGATCATTTTGACATCCAAACTATCTTGTGTGATTCCTCCTGGTTCTCATTCCACTTATCTTAGAAAAAGCAAAAAAACAGAGAATCTTCTATATTTTTTTAGTGCCGATTATTTTCACTGTCTTTCTTACAAAATCTGTTTGGGGGATATTTTTGTTTATCTGATTTATGGTTTGTATCTCTTATATTTATTTCTGGAAAAACTACACACAGGAACGAAAATATTCGTTCCCTACGAAATATATATTTATTTGTTTTTCTCTTATTTTTACAATCATATGAACCTACCTCGTTATAGATTTCTGACTGCTTACAAAACTACACTCGTTTCTTTCTCGTTTTTACATCTGGGAAACAACTATTCAGGTACTGATTAATAATCCTAAAATTTTATTATTTTGATCCTGAGCTGATACACTTATGAGTTATTTTGAGAGCTATAAATCTCCCGAACTCTATATATTTGAAAATTATTGATTCACAGCTGACAGACCACATAATCTCATTTTAAACATCCTGTTTCATTTCTGACTTTGATGAATTGCGATATTTGCATATCTCATGTATCACTTGTTTAAAAAATATAAAAATAACTATCTTTCTCACACTCTTATCCTTGTAGTCTTATTCACACTCTTTCATTTCCTTAGTATCGCAGCATATCTCATCATCATTCTGACTCTTGCATGTCTCAACAACAATAATTCAAAGCACAACGTTCTACTCGTTTCAGGAACATCTGTCATCATAGGATTTGTATGTATTTTCTTCTCTGTTTCTTATTATGGTTCAGAAATATATGCAGCTAACTGAAAGTATGTAGAAGCGATAAATAGATTCCCCTACAACTACAAAAACTACGAATACATCTCAGATGCTCCAAATATCCTCAAATATGCCTGACATCCAACAAAGAATTTTTATATACAAAAGCTCGATACAGACGAAACTCAAAATGTCTGTGATGCTTTTACACAGCAATACAAATCTGTCGAATCACTCTTTTACTGTGGGAATTTTGCGTGGAATACCTGAGAAACTGAACTTGCAAAAGTGTATTATGATCTCTGACTCAAAAAACTTCCTGACCTATGGAATGCAAACTCCGTTTATCATTCAAACTTCATCATCTCACAGTATGTCGATGGGACACGTTTTTTCTCTCCCAAGTATTCGAATCTCAAAGAAATACTTGAGAGAATGGGAGTTGAAAAAGATTTTAACTAACAAGTAATATCTCAATAAATACTAAAAATTATAATTTGTATCAATTATTCAAAGCAGATAAGATAAAATATATAGAATCAATAAACCAAGAATTGATTCATGTAAAATAACATGTTACAATTTAGTAAATAATTTAAATAATAAACAATGAAAAAATATATTATCTTTGATATGGATGGGACACTGATAGAAAGCGAATCATCAAACTTCCCACTTATGTTCAAACATTTGCAAAGCT
>JAHDGX010000045.1:0-1821 GCA_020631575.1 Candidatus Altimarinota bacterium
ATACACTGGCAGAGTCATTTTGTTCAGAAACTCGAAGATGAACCATCGATAGAGTTTCAAAATCTCAATTCAGAGTTTGATACTATACGTCAAAAAGCCAATAAAAAACTCATAGATGATTTTTTTGTAGGGATGACAGGGATACCTTATATAGATGCGACAATGCGTCAACTTCAGTCTATTTGACGGTGTAACTTCCGTAGTAGGGCTATTATCATCAGCTTTATCTGTAATAGCTGCATGCAACCTTGGCAAGCTATATCAAAGAGACTTGCAGCACTTTTTTGTGACTATGAGCCAGGGATACATTACTCACAAATACAGATGCAAGCAGGAACCAGTGGGATAAATACTATCCGTATCTACAATCCAGTGAAAAATGGAAAAGACAAAGATCCAGATGGAGAGTGGATCAGGCAATGGATTCCTGAACTATCAAAAGTGCCAAATACCTATATCCATGAGCCACACTTGTGGGAAGAGTTCTCGAGACTTGATTATCCAAAACCATTAGTAGATATAGAATCAGCCAACAGACATGCTCGCGAAGTCCTCTGGGCTACGAAGAAAAACACAGCAAAAGAACTCAAAAAACAGATATTTCAAAAACACGGAAGCAGAAGTTTCAAAAGACTAAAAAGCTCTCCAAAAAAGTTTAAGGCTACAGATGCAAAACAGCTCACTATCTGACTCAAACAAGACAGTAACTAATTTATTTGACACATTTTCATAAATTACAATAATGTAATATATTAACTTTACAAAAATAAAATATATGTACTTCCAGTGCGAAATTCCTGAATGATCTTTTTGTGATTACAAGGGGAAATTGTTTCAGATAGAAGAAAATTATAAATTTTCCCTATCTGCTGTTGATGCTATGAATATTATTAAAAATAGACAAAATGAGACAGCAATCAGGGTTGATTTTTGAGATTGACCATATTTAGTGCCAGTTGATGTTATTAGAATACTAGATTGAAGAGACTAATGAACAATACATACAAAACTCCATGTGAGGAATATCCGGAAGAATTTGAGACCGATGAAAACTGACTTAACTATATTAGAATTGTACGTAAAGATAAGGATTGAACTGTATGAATAGATTTGAACCCAAGATGTCGTCAGTGTATGCATCCGGATGCTTGTATCGAGAAAATTCGCAAAAAACTCTCTGAGATTACATGAGCAGAAGTACAACATGTTCACAATAAAAAGCACTAAGCGACACATGCACTTGAAAACAATTAGTTTTTTACTATTATAAGTTTATAAAAAACTAATTTTTCATGCGAGCCTACCAACATACTCAGAAATCTCTACTCTATACTATTTTTTTAGTATTGTTGAGTTTGGCATTTTTGTGTATGTATATTGATTCAGAAAATAATATACTCTATATCATCTCATTTGCATTCATATTATTTGTGATATATTGATTCTCAAAGATGACCGTATCGGTAGATTCAGACTACCTAAAAGTTCACTTTTGATTTAGACTATTTACGAAAAAGTTCTTTCTCGAGGATATCGAGTCTATAAAACTTGTACGAAACAAGTGGTATCATGGCTGGGGAATTCGTTTCCTATACCTGCCAGATTTTGTGACTCTCTACTCAGTATTTTGACTTGATGCTGTTGAGATAGAGCTCACAAGTTGAAAGAAGTATCGCATCGGTACAGATGACGCCCAAGGACTTGAAAAAGTTTTAAAATCTGGGATATCCTAGCTCAACAATTTACGGCAAAATAAAACTCTTTTTTAAAAAAGAGTTTTTTGTTCGGGGAAGTTGAGTTTTTCTACGAGAGATTCTTCGT
>JAHDGX010000045.1:1921-4992 GCA_020631575.1 Candidatus Altimarinota bacterium
TCAGCGAGTTTGAAAAAACTTGCATCATAAAAGAGGATATGATTCCCAATCTATATTTTTTAGAGTATTTAGAGAAACTGTTGCTCAGTAATCCATGAGAGCATTATTGATATCTCGACCAGAGATTCATGATTTTTCAAAATCTGAAAGTATGCATGTTTTTTGTTCTTTTGTAAGCTTTTGAAATCTATTTCCAAAATAATAACGAGAAAATATTTTTTCTAAGTTGGTGTCAAAACTGAGTGTCGAGATATCGTAAGTAAAAGCTTTGATCGCTTCAGCTGTATAGGGTCAGACTCATTTGATAGTTCTTAGTTCTTCGGTTATTTTTGGGAAAAAACCTTGATAATCATCAGTTATTTGCCTCGCTGCAACGAGCATATTCCTAGCTCGTGAGTAGTATCAGAGTCATTTATAGTAGGGGAAGAAGTCATCATAACTCGTATCAGCGAGTGACTCAACTGTTGGAAATGCTTCGACTATGTTATGAAAATACTCTTTTACTCTATCAACTTGTGTTTGTTGGAGCATAGTCTCAGCAAGCCATACTCTGTATCAAAGTTGTTTTTCTTCTATATCATAGTCTCTCCACGGAAGACCTTGTCGACCATTTTTGAGGTACCAATCGTATATCTCATGAAAAGGAAATACAGGAAGCATAGATTAATATTTTAGTGGAGTACATTCTCCATCTGGGTATCACTTCTTTTCGATTTCTTTCCTGATACGCTTCATTCTCGTATCCGTCATCGGATGTCCTGAAAATAGAGTCATGATATTGTCACTCAAGCTATTTTCATTTTCAAAAAAATTCAATATACAGCCAATATGACCGTTTTTTTTCATACTATATGTAAGTCAGTACATATCTGCGTTTGTTTCCTGGTTTTTAGAATGAGGATTTTCGATAGCTGTTTCAAAGACACTTACTCAGATATCACTTCATAAAAGCATGAGAAATAAATAAGTTGGGAGTGTACTGATTATCTGCCTGATTACATCTCTGTTTTCGATATGTCCTATTTCATGTCAGAGGATAAAGTCTATTTCATTTTTACTTGCTCAACTTTTTATGAGTCAACTTGTAAGATAGATATTTCATCAGAGTGTCGCAAAAGCATTTTTCTCTGTCATATCAGCAACCCAAAGAGTATAGGGGAAATCAGGATACAGTTCTCTAAAACTCTCTGTGAGTTCTTCGTCAATAGAAAATACTTGTGTGTCTCAGAGGAAAAGAGCCTCGTCTTCTATACTTATGAATTGGGTAACAAAAAATGAAAAAATGAAAAATAGTGCATATATGGATGCCATAATAAAAAACAAAAATCAAGCATAACGCAAAAAAAGCGAACTATCACTTTCTTTTGATACATTATGATTATCTTTTAAAACCTTATGGTGAAATTTCATAGCTTATATATTTGTCCCAGTAGCGTATGCAAGAGCTTCAACACTTCCTATGTTTCATTTTACTCACTTTGAAATACTTGAAGTTTCTATTCTGAGATTTATGAGAGTATTATACCCCTTGGAATGAGCTTGTTCTTTGAGTCTGAGCACAGCTTCACGACGAGCCCTATCTACAAGACTCTCATATGACTTCATTTTTCCTCAAAATATATTTACAAACCATGCCATGAGTTTTTTAAAATAATCAATAGCGACAACGGTTCCTGCACTAAAAAGCTCTTGATTTTGGCTTTTTCATGATATTTTTTTATAGTCGGTATCTGATATGATGTTTATAGTCTTGTAGTTTTCTTCGCGTTCTAAAATAGAACGATAGTGTTTCTTTTCATTGATCTTTCAAAAAATGAGTCCACACAATACGAGAATCAGTATTATAATTATATCTATCATAGTTTACACTTTTACAGCAGTACCATACACGTAAATCTCCGCAGCTCAGGCACTCACTGAAGAAGTGGAAAAACGAATATTGAGTATAGCATTTGCTCCTAGTTCTTCTGCCTCAGAGACCATACGTGCTATAGCTTCCTTTCTTGATTCGTTGAGGAGTTCTGTATATCATTTGAGTTCTCATCAAAAGATATTTTTGAGCCCAGCCATAAAATCACGTCCTACATTTTTTGATCTTACTGTTGAACCGTTTACGATTCAAAATTGTTCTTGTATATCTTTCCCCGGAAGATAGTCCATATTTGAAAGTATCATTTTATATTTTTTAGGTGTTATAAACTGCATCGAGTATAGTCTTTTTTAAGAATTTTCAAAAAATATTTTAAAGTGAGCATGAAAATGCTTATACTCAAATATAAAAATTAAAAAACATAATTATCTATGCAAGCACAAAAGATACATAAACAGCTCAAACAGCTTGAGTTTCGCTATCTCGTTTTAGAAGAAAAGCTTAAAAATCACCAATTACTCCTTTCAAAAGACAATAATTATCTCAAGTCGGATAAGCAGGACTTCATACTTTTGTGGAAACAGATCTCAGACCTCCTTGTTTCTATTCAGCATCTCATATCTAAGACATCGTATAGAAAATACTATTATATCGTAGATTACGAGAAATTTATCCTGAGAAAATACCTATTGATTTTTTACTTCAACATCATCATGAAAGTAGAGGATATGTTTTTAGAGCACAAAGCTTTTATACGAGATCTGATACGAGATCATTTTAAAAAAGACTTCATGTATTTTTCAAAATATATTTATAAGCCAAGTCGTGTAAATATTATCAATACTCCAAATATGTTTATAAAGCCTTTCAAGCATAAGATATCAGCGGACATCTACGCATTGCTTGATGAAGAAGGCATGAAAACGCACAATGAGCTCAGAATAGCTGCTGATTATAGTAATTTCTATTACTATTTTAAATACCTCTACGATCAATGTATGTACAAGATCATTAAAGCTCTCTGAAAAATAATAGCGAGGACAAAATTTAGCAGCAGAAAAAATTGATATCTTACACAAGAAAATGTACAAAAATATCTAGAAATAGCTCAAGCTTGAGATATTCTCCTTACCAGATGAAACTGGAATGCTTCAAACATAGGAATACCATGATTTTGGAAACATATGTCGATGTATCTTGG
>JAHDGX010000045.1:5092-8466 GCA_020631575.1 Candidatus Altimarinota bacterium
ATGCTTCAAACATAGGAATACCATGATTTTGGAAACATATGTCGATGTATCTTGGCACTGGGAAATATTTGAAAAAAAATTATCCAAAAAAATATATAAAACACCTTAGAGAATCCAGTCATTACATCATTGAAGCAACTGGTGAGGGAATCCAGATCGTTGATTTTCAGTCTCTTGTCCAGAAAAATGACTATCTTTGAGTTTCAAGAACGACCTTTCCAAAAGAAAAGATACATAGAACGATTAAAAATAGCTTCAACTATATCGGGAGTCAGTATGATTTTATTTTCAATTTTTATTCAGATAAAAAACTTGTGTGTTCGGAACTCGTGATGAAATCATATGCCAAAGAGTTCCCCGATGATTATGGGATAGAGATTTATCTTGAACATGTAGGATCATGACTCGTCTTTCCTCCAAATAATTTCATAAAGCTTCTAATAGACCAACATGGGAAAAAGAAAGCCTATCTGAAGCCAGTCATTTTTATAGATTCTAAAGAAAAAACGTGAGAGAATTTCATAGCGACGCAAAAAGACTTTTTAAACTCATGAAAAAGATCACGATTGAGTATAGGGTTACAATAAATTATTATATATATGAAAAAACAATATAGTATCGCATTTGGTGGATGAGCTGCAAGAGGTCTTGCATATATCTGAGTAATACGATATCTTGAGGAGCAAGACATAATCATCAAAGAGATATCATGAACCTCTATATGATCGATTATCTGAGCACTATATGCTCTTGGCAAGAGCTCAGATGAGATGAGAGAGATAGCCTCGAGTATACAATACCTCAAGCTTATTGATCTCGACATGAAGCACGGTCTTTTAAAAGGAAACAAAGTATACAAAAAACTCCAAGAAATATTTTGAGATATATGTATAGAAGATCTCAAAATCCCTCTCACAATTGTAGCAACAGATCTAGAGAACGGGAAGAAAATAGAGTTTCGAAAATGAAAACTCATCGATGCGATACGAGCAAGTATCAGTCTACCAAGCATATTTCAGCCATCGAAAATCGAGAACAACATGTATCTCGATTGAGGAATCGTCAACAATCTCCCAATCGAGTCTCTTAATTGAGATGAGATTATTGCTATTACAGCTCTCAAAAAAGGTACAGAGGAAATGAAACTCAAACGCACTGTTTTATGAATGGATTTCAATGTCTGATTTTTTACTATGAATTTCCAAATTCTTCAAAAGACTATCATCCTCATGATGAAGCAAAATGAGGATCGTTCTATAGAAACAACAGGGAAATCAATCACACTGATTCAGCCCAATTACGGAAAACTTGAGTTTTACAATTTCAATAAACTCGATGAATTGATAGAAGTTTGATATGAGGCGATTAAGAGAGTATTGACATAAATATAAATTATTATAAAATAAGTTTATATAGCCAAACACTCATGAACTCACTGCAACAAAATACATATACTTGGGAAGATACTATTACTATAATATTGAGTAATGGTCTTGATTTTAAGATAAAATTATCTGATCTAAAAGATTCTGAATACATATGATATACCTGTAGTTCCTGTGGAGAAGAAACTACTCTAGCAAATGGTGAATGTGGATCATGCTTGAGTCCTTTTGAACCACAAGATATAGAAGAAGCAAAGAGTATTACTCATGACACAAAAAAGAAAGTAAAAATAGAGAGTTTAGAAAGACTTATTTTTATACTCAATCATAGATCTTGGATGTGTAAACAATGTAATTCGTTTAATATGAATTATCCGAGATGAATAGATGTATCTCAAGTGTCATGTGGATGTATAAATTGTTGAAAAACATTTACACCAGGAGAAAGTCTACTTTTTGAAGATGGTTATTCAGATTCTGATATAGAATCTGCAACTGCTGATTTTTCAAAACAGATGAATCAGATAATTCAAAAAGAAAGCTTATCTAAAAATTGAGATAATGAGAATATTCAAAGCCATATTCATCACCGGAATCCAATAAATTCGCACATTCGTAATAAATTGAAAGTAATTGTCTGATCATTCTGATGAGTATGAATCCTATTATATGTTTTAAACCATGCATTCTTTGAAGAAGTGAATCATGATTTTGAGATACTTTCACATAGCTCACTCAGGACTATTGGAGTTGAAAAACATCTTTCAAAAACTTCAGGAGGATGGGAAAGAGATATATCTTCACTTTCTTATGATAATTTTGAGATTATTAATCGCTATCAAAAAGAAGATTCTTCTGATTCTTATAAAGTCCAGATAGGAACAAAGATGGTGGAGGATACTTCGAATTGCCTGAACTATGATGATCCACTTCCAGTATGTAGTATTGTTCCAGAAGATTATGATTATGCAGTTGTAAATTGACTGCAAGTGAAGTGAAATTATACACCTGCACATGAACAGTGTATTTCTCCAGAAAAGAGCTGTATTGAATATGGCGAAAAACCAGAAGCTATTATGGAAACTAGATATCACAAGCATCCGTATGTACATTTCTCATATACTCAATGGGAAGAGATTAAGAGAGAATGAGAACCTATTTTGTGAAAAATTCCAAAATGGCCTGATATGAGTATGTATGACTTCTCTCAAGCAGATCTGAGAGAATGAAAACATAGAGAATCATATTCAGTTACTATCAGCTACAATAATAAAAAAAAGCAGATTCAGCTAGGGGAAGATATAACTACATGGAATTCTTTAGATGAATGATATGCTTGTACTATCGAAGCTTCAAGAGCGTATACTATCACAGCTGCGACACTGAAAAATATTGAAAGTATTTGTGAAGGGAAATAACAAATAAAGCACATGAAAACCTTGTATCCATGAGTGAAAAACTGTCACTACAGAATATCAGCAAAAGCTATTATAAAAAACAACAAAGGTGAAATAGCATTGTGTTTAAAAAGAATGCTTGTTAATTGAGTGAATCAGGAAAAGTGGGATATACCAGGCTGAGGAATAGAACATTGAGAAGATATAGCTACTGCAATTCGTAGAGAAACATACGAAGAAACAGGATTAATCGTTACACATATTTCTCCTCAACCTCTATACTTTTTTCTTTGAGAAAGTGCAGCCTGAGATACTCCACTAGTACTTGCATGCTATGAAGTCACAGTTCAAGATTTTGACTTTGACGTAAGCGATGAATGCCTAGATATGCAGTTTTTTACACTAGAGGAAGCTCTCAAAGCTGATACTTATTGTATGGTGACTGATGCTTTAAAAGAGATTAAAAAACTATACTGAGACTTTTAGGACAGACATAAAAAAACAGTTTAAGTATGTAAATACTTAGACTGTTTTGAATTTTATTGGCAAGGATGCTAGGAATTGCACCTAGGCCTACTGCTTTCGGAGGGCA
>JAHDGX010000003.1 GCA_020631575.1 Candidatus Altimarinota bacterium
TGGATGATTTGATAAGTTTCTCCCAAATGCTTCAAAATATGTAAGTAGTATAAATGAAAATACCTGTGAGAGAACACGCTTTGCAGGAAATATAGAGATAGGGTCAAATATAGCAGCCTGAGACACACTTGTAAACTGATGAAACTATATAGAGATATGATTCCGAAGTGATCACGCAATAAAAACAGTAGAAATACTGATGGATAACGCTATTATTCATACAGCAAAGCTCTCTTGAGAAAAAAATTGATTCTATAGTGGGAATTTTAACATCCCCTCATGAACCCTCGGAGAAAAAGTTCTCGTTATTAAAGCTATAGATGACGAGTATTATTCTCAAGGAATATCCTACCCTATCAATGTTATAAAGAGTGATACCATCCCACCAGTTATAACACTTACTAACCCTACCAGAGATTCTATTTCCCTCTATGAGGGAGACTTTTTTAACTTAAGATGAGAAATAAAAGATCAGTGAAGTATCAAATCTATAAATATTTACATAGATGACACTCCTGTGAAAATAGGCTTACAAGGAAGGAAATTTACTCAAGAGATCGATACAGATGGTTTAGATGTATGACTCTACACTCTGAAGATAGAAGCTGTGGATACAAACTTCAACAAATGATTTAAAGAATTAGAGTTAGAAATACTCGCAAGTTCATAAAATAAAAGACCTCAAGGGTCTTTTATTTTTTTGATGATTTCTTGATTTCACTCAGAGATTCCTTTAGTCAGGATATAATCCCTGATGCTTTACTCTTCCCTGCAAGAAATTTTTCATTTTTTGAAATTTCTTCAAGAAGTTTTTCTCACTGCTGTATGTATTTTTCTGAATATTTTGCAAACTGCTGCTTTTTTTCTTCTAAGACTTTTTTATTTTCATCAGAAATATACTTCTTTTCTACATCCTGAATCATATTTTTCTGAGTTGCAAGAAAGTTTTCAACCATCATCTTAATATCTTCCTTTCCTTGCTTTGACTTTGTTTTTTTCTTTGCTCCACCATAGACCGAAGCTACGACATTACCAGCCACATATCAAGCTGCAAGAAACAATACTTTTCTTCAAAACATATTCGCTCATTTAATATATAAAATGTACAGGTATATTACTTCTCTCTTGTAATAAAATAGTATAAAATTAGTATATTATTTTCTTTCTCACGCGCAAGATTTGTTTTTAACATCAAATACGCAGGCAAGCTTTACTTGAAAAAGAAATACTTTAGACTACAAACACTTAAGATATAAAACAAAAAAACAACCTCATGGTATACAATAATTTTTCCGATTGATTTAAAAAAACACTCATAAATGCAGAAAATAAAGCCCGAGAAGTAGGTTTCAAAGACTTACGACCAGAGGATATTTTCCTCGAACTCTTAGAATCTGCAAACGGATGAATACTCGAAGTCTTGACTCTTTACTGAGTAGATAAGAAACTCACTCTCGAGATAATAAATAAAGGACTTTTTAATACTTCTCCTGAAAAGAGAAAATGAGTATATAGCGGAATGAATCAAAAGTGTAAAGATATTATACTGTGAAGTGTTAAAATCGCAGCCCAAAACACAAAAGCGCGGGCAACTCTCGAAGATCTACTCATGTCACTGCTTATAAATGACTCATGGCTTGCAAGCTATCTTGAATATATTTGAATCAATCCAAGTGACCTTGAAACAAATATCAATGATCTCTTTAAACTTGGTACAAATGATGGGATTAGTAGTGAAAGTCCAAGTCCTCAAAAAAGTGATAGTTCTATAGAAAAACTTTTTTGAAATCTTGCAGAAAATATTTTTTCAAGTCTTGAAAACATGAGTGAGTCAGAATGAGGCAGTACTCCATTTGATGTAAATCCTAAATCCGATCAGAAAAAAACAGAATCAAATACTCCAGCTCTAGATTTCTTTTCTACTGACCTTACCCAGGAAGCGCGAGAAGGAAAAATAGACAAAATAATTGGAAGAGAAGTTGAAATAGAAAGACTTGTATGAATCCTTAACAGAAAAACAAAAAACAACCCTTGTCTTGTTTGAGAAGCATGAGTTGGAAAAACAGCTATCGTTGAGTGACTCGCTCTAAAAATAGCAAATGGAGAAGTACCATTTTCCATGAAAGATAAAAGAATACTCTCTCTTGATATGTCTACGCTTGTTGCTGGAACAAAGTTTAGATGAGAGTTTGAATCAAGAATCAAGCAAGTTATAGATGAAGCAAGTAAGGTAGAAAATGAGGTTCTTCTTTTTATAGATGAAATACATACTATTATAGGAGCTTGAAGTGGAGAGTGAAGTCTCGATGCATCTAATATACTTAAACCAGCAATGGGACGAGGAAAAATCAGAGTTATAGGAGCAACAACCAACAATGAATACCAAAAGTATATAGAAAAAGACCCCGCACTCGAAAGAAGATTCCAAAAAATAGTGGCTGGAGAACCAAACAGAGAAACAGCTGTTGAAATTATTTCTGGACTCAAAGATATTTTTGAAGAGTATCATAATCTCAACATTTCTGATGAAGCTATTTTTGAAGCAGTTGATTTATCTATCAGATATATAACAGACAGGCAGCTTCCAGATAAAGCGATAGATCTCATAGATGAAGCATGTTCTCTCAAATCTATGAAATATAACTATGATGAAAAAGAGATCACAAAGATTAAAGAAAAAATGGCAAAAAATGCTAAAAAGATAGAAGATGCCGTAATTTCTCAACAATACAAAAAAGCAGTAGTCTATAAAGAAACGCAGAAGAAATATGAATGAGAAATACAGTCTCTTAAAAAGAAATTTTCTATTCCAAAAGATAAGCGTTTCTGGGTAAAAGACGAAGATATTCATAGAGTCCTCTCTATTACAACAGGAATACCTGTCTCAAACCTCTCAAAAAAAGAAATAGATAGACTCAAAAAGCTTCCAGCACAAATGAAGAAAAGTATTATTTCTCAGGACGATGCTATAGCTGCAATATCAAAGTCAGTTATTAGAAATAAGACAGGTATTGGAGAGCCTCACAGACCTCTTGGTAGTTTCCTATTTCTCGGTCCAACATGAGTCTGAAAAACCGAAATCGTAAAAGTACTCGCAAAAGAATACTATGGAGATGAAGAAGCTCTTATTAAAATAGATATGTCAGAATACTCTGATAAAACTGCAGCGAACAAGCTTATTGGAGCATCTGCTGGGTATGTATGATATGAAGAAGGAGGTCTTCTCACAGAGAAAGTACGCAAAAAACCATACTCAATCATACTTTTCGATGAGATTGAAAAATGAGACATAGAAGTATATAATCTTCTCTTACAAATTCTCGAAGACTGAGTATTGACGGATAATAAGTGAAGAAAGGTAAACTTCAAAAACACTATCATCATCATGACCTCGAACATTGGTCAGGATGAGTTTGCTGAAAAAGCAGCGCAAATAGGTTTTGAAACCTCTAGTAGCCAAGAAGAAAAAATCTTAAACGATTATAGTGAAGCAAGAGAAAAAATTCTCTCTTCCCTCACTGATTATTTTTCTCCTGAATTTATAAACAGGATAGATAAAGTCATAGTGTTTAATCCTCTTGATAAAGTAGCAATCAAGAAAATAGTAAAACTCTGACTCGAAAAATTCTCACGTAGACTCGAAGAAAAATCAATGAGCCTACAGTATGATGCTAAAGTTATAACAAGAATAGCAAAGGACGTATATAATCCAGAATTTTGAGCTCGTGAAATCAGAAGGTACCTTACTGATAACATAGAAGATCAAATCGCAGAGCAAATACTCACTTCTGCAGCAAAAAAGAAGTTCACTCTCAGTGCAAGTAAAGACTGAATTATCGTAAAATAACAAATAAAAAAACTGAAGATTACTCTTCAGTTTTTTATTATTGTTAACTTTTTATGAAAGTGGATTCTATTGTTGGAGCATCTGGAGTTTCAATTTTTTCAAGCAATCCTTCTAATCCAAGTAAGTAGTTAAACATTGATAAAAGCATTGCTTCACTAACACTAATAGTTCTATTATTCATATCTTGTTCTATATCAATAACTCTTTCCCTTGCTGCATCTATTCAAGCTTGAATAGATGCTTCATAATCATCTGGAGAGCTCCCACTTCTGAGAAGTCATGTTCATGATTCTGTTATAAATCTTGCTTTACTAACTTCTCATCAGACAAGACTGACAAGTTTCTCTCTTATTTCTGTTATTTCTAACTCTAGTCACTCTTTTGTAACCTCTCAATCTTTAACTAATTTAATTTCTGGATATCTACGAGATAATTTTCTACTATTTGGTGACATATTATTTTTGTGTGCTATAAAATATATATTTCTAGTATTAAAATGAAAATTATCATTTAATCAAATCTCTTTTGGAAAAAACAGTGAAAATAGTGGAGAAATAGCTAGTATGGTAGTAGTATTTTACAAGATTATTCATCTAGAGTGAAGTGGCTTATAAAAATATTTTTTGGTATAGTTCTCTGACTCTATTTTTTTGCGTTCACTCAAACATCAGCATTCTTGTGAGAAGACCTTGGTCTTGATCTCTATAAACAAATAGATGAAGGCCTGGAGAGTCTTGAAACAAAACAGTATGAATATGAACTTTCTGGTCAATGAGAAGCAAGTATCAATGATGTTATTAACCCAATTCTTGCAGATTATTGAGTAAGCTGTGATATTTGAGATTCTGGAACTATTGAATCCATGCTCTCTGATAACAGTATTGAGGAAATAATTACGCGCTGCGTATGAGATGGAAACCCAGCTCCAGCTATACTTGTAGAACAAGTACAAAATGCACTTTGATATGTCAGAAACACCTTTAAAGCCAGAGCCGAAACAAAGTCAGAGAAAACATATGAAGTAGCAAGAATAGGATTATATAGCGATGGAAACTTAGAAAATTCTCCTTTTGATCTTATTTGAGATCTTTTAGAGATAGATAAAATAATATTTTCTGAAGAATTAGAATACGAAGGAGTCCCTTATGAAAAAAGTGCTGATGAGGAGCTTGATGACTTCCTAGAAGAGGATAAGTCATACTTGTATCCTGAAGAGGAAGATGAATCAGAAGAAGAGAAAGAGTGACTTGATGATATAGTTTTAGATAGTCCTGAGGATGTGGATGCAATACCTGAAATAATCCAAGAATTAGACTATCATAGATATGTATGTGCCCCATGAGACGATTCAAGCTGACTGGATGAAGAAGAAATAGAAACAATACTTTGAGGAATACATGGAACAGGATGATATATACCAAATCCTACTATATGGGAATATCCTGGAGGTATCTCTCCTATTTGAGGATGATGGAACGGTCCATTTACAGGAGGAACAACACTCACATGATCGTATACACCTGTAACAGATGAGTGGCCATGTGATTGATTTTTCTGTATTATTATAGAGTTCCAAAAGTCTGATTATGGTCTCGCTGGGTGAGAATCTATGACTATAGAAACTATTCTGAAGCGAGCAGCAAAGCATCTTGAAAAACCAGCAAACGCATCACTCACACAAAGAAAACAAACGACAAATAATTTTGAACTTGGCTCTATTATCGAGAGTCTTCCAGATATGCTCAGAGGTTTTTGAATCGAAGTAAGCTCTAAACCTGTCCCAATACTCGATGTTGAAAATGGAAGAGAAGATGCTGTAGAATGAGATTTATTTGAAATAGAAAACCTCCTCACTAAGTACTATAAAAACCTAGGACTCGATTATGAGAGGAGAAACGATCTCGCAATTTTTGAGTCTAGAACTCATGAACAAAAAGTATTCGAGACAGCTGCAGGCATGGCTATTCCTTATCCTGAAAATAGACTCAATGAACTTGAAAGCTTTAAGAATGCTCTTGCAGAAAATAACAGACTTGTATCAGTTGCTGTTGATAAACAAATAGTACATGAAGATATGAGAGAGTTTGCTGATCAGTTTACAGAACTCGAAAGATTTATTCATGCAATAAAAGATTTTGTTGAAGCAATAAATGGTACTACAGAAGAAATGAAAGAAATTAAATCTAAATGAGCATAAGATGAAAAATATAAAAGCGTCCATACTCTGACTATTGCTTTTACTTAGCATAATACCTTCACTCTACGCAGATGACTGTAGTCAGAGCTGTAAAATTGCTGATGCTCCTGCTCCAGCGCTCACTGAGTATTTTACCAACATTGAGACTCTGAAGGGTAATATTTTAACTGCTTTGAGTAAGTATGAATCAGATAATATACTTCCAGAGAATAATGATTCATCGAGTGGTTCTACAAGAACCTCACAAGTTGAAAATGAGGCAAATAGAGTATGGAATAGTTGAAAAGCGCTTATTGCGACCTTTAATTCTCTTTTAGATTTCAATGATTATTTTGGGTCTTTTGATTATAAAATAGCTCTTCCTATAACTAACGAAGTCCCAAATGAAGTAAAGCGAGACCATAGAAAACTTGAAAGTATTAATACCACTCTCACAAACATCTTAAAAACAAGTAAGAGAAGAAATAGTGGTTGAGCCTCTATAGAAAAAGTATGTGAATGAGTCTCTTATTGTGAAAATCTAAGCGTAGAAACAGTAGAAGGCTTACTTGTAGAAGTCATAAAGAGTAATAGAAATATAACAAGGCTCTATGAAGCATCAATACTTGATAAAGCATACCTTGCAGATCAAAGATCATTTATGTTTGTATCAACTGATTTTGAAGCTCAAATAGAACAATATTACAATAAGGATACTTTAGGATTATGTAGTAAATGTGAATGAAACTCCTGGTCAGAAATGACAGAAACCATTAAAAATATTTCTATTAAAAATGGTCAATACAAAGAATGAATGCAAAAGTGGAGAGATGCTTGGGCATTACTCAGATGAGGACAATGATCAAGAACAAGTCAGGCAGAAGAAGCCAGGGTACTTACTGAGTATCTATGAACTCAATGAATATCGTGATCACAAGCAGATATAGTACTTGATAATCTAGATAGGTACTGATCATGATGAGTAAGCGGAACTAATCCACTGCTAAATTCTAGTAATTACGCTCAAGCAGGAGTTGAAAATACTGTTGAAAGTTTTTCTGAGACACTCAGGCAGCAATTTGAATGACGAAAAGTAGTTCCAATCGTAGAACTCACGCAAGTTAACTCAGAGGTGAAGTGAAGTGAAGATCTTAGATTAGAAATAAAATCTCTATACGAAGATCAACTTCCATTTGCAACAAGCCAAGATATTTTAAGTCAAGAAATACAACTCCGAATACTCCGAATGCATTTTTCTCTTGTAGAATCAATCAACATACTTTCAAAAAACAAATCTTTAGCGGAAAGAATCTGTGATAAGCAGTGAACCGGAATGTGAAAATGTCGCTACTAAGTTGCCTTATAGAGAGTATTTTGTATACTAAAGAAATATATTTATATAGAAATTCGAAGAATGCTCACAGACAAAGAATTAGAAATTATGAGGAAAAATGGTCGAGTACATAAAAAAATATTCGATGCTATTAAAAAAATGCTTGCTCCATGAGTAAGTGCCAAGCAGGTAGATGATCTAGCTCTCACCATGTGCCGAGATGCAGGAGTATTATCTGCCTTCACAGGAGTATATGGATACAAGTACTCTCTTCAAACAAGTGTCAACGATGTGGTCGTGCATGGAAGACCTCTCAAAGAAATTGTTTTTCAGCAGGGGGATGTTGTCACCATAGATTTTTGAGTAAAAGATAAAAAGTATGGTCTTTGCACAGATGCGGCATTCACTACTATCATTTGAGATGAAAGTAAGTTTCCAAAAGAAGCTGAGTTTTTAAGAGTATGAGAAAAAGCTCTTGAAAAAGCTCTTGAGCAAGCAGTAGCATGAAATACTGTCTGAGATATCGGACATGCTGTGGAAAAGTACGTTACAAAACATGGTTATCATATAATTCGAGAGCTCACTGGACATGGAGTATGAAAAACTCTTCATGAACAACCATATATCTATAACTACGGTACTCCTGGAAGTGGACCGAAACTCAAAGCAGGAATGACCCTTGCTATAGAGCCTATTCTAGGTTTTTCAAGCGATCAAATAACAGATGAGTGAGACTGGGAAATTTATGTCGCTGATGGAAGTATTGGGTGCCAATTTGAACATACTGTTCTCATAACAAATGGTCAACCTGAAATTATAGTATAAATATACATGAAGCTAAGCATCGAACATCAAGAGTTTTGCAAAGAACATGGGATTGATAGTTCTGCTATTTTTGATGCATCTGGAATGCTACCCCAGAAGTATAAAGCTCACATGAAACAAGAGTCAAAGCTTTTTGCCTACTGAGTCGAACCATGCGATCAAGAACATAGCTTCATAACAAGAACAGGTCACTGTATCATTTGTAATCCTGATAGGATACAGTATATGAAAAGACTCGGAGCAAAAAACACTTCAAGTATATCAGGCAATACTATTCAAAGTAGATGAACTTCTACAAGAATAACTGAGCATCATTACGAAAAAAATATAGATGGTATTCCATATATCGAAGCTTGTAGTGATTTTGTAGATTGGTTAGAAGTTATTAAAAATAAGTCTCCAAAAACCGTAGAGCAATACTCTCGTCACTTAGAAAAATTTTCAGAATATCTTGAGGAAAAAAATATAGATAGTTTTAACTTTACTGTTTGAGAAATTACTCTCAAACTCGCAGAATGATTTAGAAGTTATCTCTATAAGTGAAAAAAAAAGATTACGATCAAAACTGCAAACGCATACATGATCACTCTGAGAAGTTTTTTAAAATATCTTGAAAAACAGTGACAAAAATCTCTCAGCGCAACATCTATTGATCTCATAAAGGCTGAGCCACGCATGGTAGAGTTTCTCACTCCTGAAGAGCTCGAAAGGCTCTTCAAAGCTCCAGATACCTCGACGCTGATAGGAAAAAGAGATTTGGCTATTATGGAGTGTATCTATTCAACGGGACTACGTATTTCAGAGCTCACAGCTCTCAATAAAAATGATATTAATCTAGAGACACTCGAGTTTGCAGTGCGAGGAAAGTGAAGAAAAGTACGGGTTGTATATTTAACAGAGCATGCAGCACAGCTCATACAAGAGTATCTCAATGCGAGAGATGATCATCTCTCTCCCCTGTTCATCCGGCATAATGTCGGAAAGAATAATATAGATGTACTCGAAGATGAAAATATGCGTCTGACTAGGTTTTTTATGACCTGAATGATCAAAAAGTATTCTCAGCAGGCTCTTATCCTCAAAAACATTTCAGCTCATACACTTCGACACTCATTTGCAACGACTCTGCTATGAGCTTGAGCAGATCTAAGAAGTATCCAAGAAATGCTCTGACATGCAAGTATTACTACCACTCAGGTATATACGCATGTAACAAACCCTCAGTTAAAAAATATACATAAAAAATTTATGAAATAATGAAAGAAGCTGACTCTATAAAACGCTCTGCAAAAAATAAGTTTTCATGGAGACTCCTCTGAGAAAACTTTGTATTTAGGCAATGAGACCATTACTATAAAATGCCGACCTTTCTTGCGCGAAACATCATGTATAGAAAAGTAGATTCATATGAAAAAGTAGTAGATTCGATGAGAATAATACATCAATATTTTTGAGCTCTTACCAAAATTCCTGAAACAAAAGTACTCAAAGACAAACAGAAAAATTACGTCATCAAACAAAAGAATATCAATGGAGAAAAACTAACGAAAGAGCACCTAGAAAACGATCCAAAGCTCCTCTCAAAGTTTAAGCGTCTCATAATAGCTAACGAAGTCATGTGGCTAAGAAAATGAGTATTTCTTGATCTCCTAGGGAGTGATATACTCACCCACCCTAATACTATTCACAATCTTCTTACTGATGGAGAAAATATCTATGTATTTGATTTCTGACTCCTCGAAAAAAAATCAAAAAACATATTTTTTAGGTACTTCTCGCACATATGAACATGGTTCCAGCTCACTTTCATAAAAAAGTTCTTCTAATTTGACTCAAGTGATTTTTATACTACATTAGTAAGACAAATATTTAAACTTAAAAGAGTGAGAGACAGATCAGCGAATTATCATTGAGATTGAATTATCTTGGAATGATGATGTGAAGCCTTTTTAGAAGAAACTAAAAAAGGTTTCGTACGAAAAGTAAAATGAAAAGCTACTACATTTCCTTGAGAACTTGAAACATGAGAATCCAGAGCATCATATGATTGGTGAAACCATCCTCTTGTTGTTAGGCTTAGAAGAGAAAAAACTCAACAAGCTGCTGCACATGCATTAGCAAAAAAAGAAAAAAAAGAAGCTACTCTTGTGGGAAAAATTGAAAAAGGTAAAAGGTCTTCTAGCACATCAGGTATAGTTGTAACTACTGGTCTTGATGTTATCGGGGCAAGAATATTTCAAAGTTTAAACCAATAAAATAATTCCTACTTTTTATCTTTTTGATTATACTACTAGCATAACTTCTAGTAGTATTTTTTATATGAGACTAATAATCTGACTCTGAAACCCATGAGATGCCTATCGAGAGACGCTTCATAATCTTGGTTTTATTTTTTTGGATAAGTTTAAGCAGGAAGAAGATTTTTCAGACTGGAAGTATGAAAGTAAATTCACTGCTGAGATTTCTTCATGAACTCTGAATTGAGAAAAAACTCTCTTAGTAAAACCTCAAACATTTATGAATCTCTCATGAGAATCAGTTATGAAGCTTTGCAATTACTATAAGCTTATTCATGAAGATATTATCGTGATATATGATGACATTTCTATGGAGTTTTGAAAAGTAAGGGTGAGAGAAACATGATCAGCAGGATGACACAATGGAGTAAAGAGTATTATCCAATATATGAAATCCGATTGGATGAGAATAAAAGTATGAGTATGATTCAATGAAAAGTATAGTGTATCTGACTGGGTGCTCTCAAAATTCACAGCAGAACAACTCATAGATATTGATAATGAAATCTATGACACTATCTCAGATCAACTAAAAAAAAACTAGAAAAAATGAATCAAACGAAAAAAGTATATCTCATAGGAATCGGTGGAATTGGAGTCTCAGCTCTTGCAAGATACTACTTATCAAAAGGATGGGAAGTATCTTGAAGCGACTCAACAAATAGCGAACTTATAGGAAAGCTAGAATCAGAATGATGCCACATAATAATTGGCCAAGATGAATCTAGGATATCCTCAGACATAGACTTAGTGATTCATACTGAAGCCATACCTGAAACTCAAAGTGAACTCTACAGAGCGAAAAAAATAGGATTGAAAGTACTAAAATATAATCATGCTCTCGCAGAAATTGCAAATACTCATAAACTTATTGCAGTATCAGGAACTCACGGAAAATCGACTACTACAAGCATGATTTCCCAAATCCTTCAGAGATCAAGTGAAGATTTTACTGCAGTAATTGGGACTTTACTTAAGGAGTTTGATGGAAAAAATTTCTTTACCAGATGAGAAAACAATTATTTTGCGATAGAAGCATGTGAACATAAAGAGCACTTTCTAGCTTACAAACCAACAGTAGCAGTTATAACAAATATTGAATATGATCATGCAGATTACTTTCAAACTCCTGCTGACTACCTATATGCATTTAAGAAATTTATCGATAATATAGTTCCTCATGGATTCTGTATCATAAATGGAGATGATACAAACTGTCAAACTCTCATCTGAAAAAGAAAGGATATACATTATATCATTGTAAAAAAGGATTCTTTCTCTACCTTATTTCCAAATGAAACACAAGCATCTAATATAGAACATTTCCCTGAAATCATTATGCATATTCCTGGTGAACATATTCTCTTTGATGCAAAGCTTGCATACATAGTAAGCCATATGATTGGTATTCCTGAGCTTATCTCGCTTGAAACTCTCGAGGATTACTCTTGAGTTTGGAGACGTATGGAAATCATAGGAAAAACTTTACACTGAAACACTCTCATGAGTGATTACGCACACCATCCTACCGAGATACTTACTACTCTCTCAGCTCTGAAATCTGGCTATCCAGATAAAAAGCTATATGTTGTATTTCAGCCTCACCAGTATAGTCGCACGATAGAACTCTTAGAAGGGTTCAAAACATGTTTTAAAGATGCTGATACTCTCATCATACCTGATATATATGAATCAAGAGATACAGATAAAAACAAAGCATCAATGAGCACAAAAATTCTTGTAGATAGCATTGATCACTCAAACGTACATGACTGAGAATGAATAAGTAATACTCTAAAATTTATTGAAGAATATGATGCTCAGAAACCTAATTCAAGTATTATACTATTACTATGAGCAGGAAACATAGATAACATGAGATATAAAATAAAAACGAGCTAAGCTCGTTTTTATTTTATATTAAATCATTTTGGTGGTGTAGATTGAATCCTTGGATCGTATTGAATAAGAAATGAATAATCATCTACTTCTCAGCAAGTTTGAGCTCTACGAATATAATTAAGGTCATAAGTGCTTGCTAGAATTCTGTTATTTGTGGTAGATCATCCAGGTAATATATAATCACTCCCTGCAAGTATACCTCCTCAGATAGTATTTCGGGTAAAGAGTGTTCATGTAAGTATAAGTTTCTTATCTAACTGTGAATCACTGTACTCTATTCAAGAGCTATTAGCACTTCGGAAAGTACCATCTGCATATATGTTTGCAGAAATATTTTCTACATTATTCGTTACATATATATTTCCTGAGTTATCATAATCATCTTGGATATCATATCATGAGTCTTTCAAAGAAATAAGACCTAAAATCTTTCATGAAGTGTTAAGATTATCAGAAATAATAATATTTCCATTTTTTACAACAAGTGTCTCATAACTTAAATTTCATGATATTTGAACATCTCATTCTATATACCTTACTCAATTTATAGTATCTCAAGAGTTCATTCAGCGAATCATCTCATATGCTTCTTGACGTATCTGAGAACGTAAGAGAGAGGTAGAGATATCTGATATATTTGCATTTCATCAACTGATTTCTCACTTTCCGTCTCATTGTGCAGTTCATGTTGTTTTTAATCATACTGTAGAGACAGCACATCACGACATACCATAAGAGTCTAATGTGTACCTCACATTCTTTCAGCCAAGCCTGTAACGAACTAGCATATTATTAATCTCAATTACTGGTGTTTGAAGGACTCAGATTGAATTCGTAGCATTGAAAGTTCATGTATATCAGCAGGTTAAATCTGGCTCAGAAAAAGTATTATCAACTCAACTTAAACTATCAAAACGATGAGGGGAAGAAAAATTTAAAGTTGTTGAATTAATATTTATGTTAGAATTTGTGTATCATGATACTCCACCATCATTTGAAATATCAATTCTATAATTATGTTCTGTCCCTAACTCTGGACTATCTCAAGGTCATAAAAATACTAGTGCTGCTGAAAACGGTTTTTGATATGCGTTCTCATTGTTATTTGTTATAAAAATACTTTGATATGGTCCATTCTGATTGTAATTCTCATCCCAAGAGTTATAAGAAAGTGTAAATCTGTTAGTATATGTTCATGGAAGTAGTGACTTCATAGAAAATCTGTATATCCCCTCTTCATCTGTTTGTGTTGAATTATAATCATAAAGAAGTGGGGTTGTTGTGTCAGGTAATAGCAGTTCTTTCCCCCCTGCATAGTTTTGAACTGATTGAACTGGCTCATCTATTATAAGGCCAAAAAGAGGATTTCGATATTGGTCCTTTAATTCTATTTCATATTCATATGTATCAAGATTATTTGCGTATTTATCAGTATTACTTGAAACACGTAGTGCACTTTGAGATAGTGATAATGCTGAGGGGTATAAATTGACCTTTGTAGTAGCAATAGTCTCATTTCATGCCCAATCATGAGATGTAAAGACAAAATCATACGCTCACGCAGTCCTTAGATCATTACAATTAAAATTTAATGTTCTAGAGTCTGTTGTTTCTAAATTTCCACTAGGGTTATACTGAGATGAAATTACTTCACTCCTTCAACATGAAGTTAACTCTTCTTGAGGAATACTTCGAAAAGAAGTGTCAGTGTTTCTAAGTATCTTAAACTCAAAGTCTTTTAGTCCAGATACTCCATGTACTGATCCTGATAAGAAAGAATCCTCTATCACAAGATCTATTTGTGTATCACCCACTAGCTGATTTATACTTCATGATCTCGTAAACTGAAGTTGCCCTGGGACTTCAATCCCATCTAACTTCTTCCCTCCACTAAGTTCATATACTCTCAATGCTTCTAAATTTATACCAAAATCTTCTCAGGCAAGAGCAATATCAAACTTTGGTGTTTTTAAATCAAACAAGACTTTTTGAAATGTCCCTCCGGGCTGACAGCTCACATCTGTAAGTCTTACTGTATTTGTAAAACTGACAGTGGGGTTGATATTATGTCATAGGAGTTGAGGAGTAGATATTACTTTTCATGATTGAATCTGACAATTTGAATCACTTGGGTCACAATAACATCAAGTCTGAGCATCTAAGCATGTCATGGTAAAATATTTTGGGCTATTGAGCCAACCACCATTATATGTAAAGCCTTGCGTAAGTGCTTCATCATTGTAATAATTTACTTCTCAACATGTTGGAGTAGAAGTGTCATGATTGTATCAAGTTATGTAGTAACGACGAACTTTTACACTTTGTCTTGGTTTAAGCACTCAATCTTCTGTTGTATAAGTATTTTGAAGATATCGAATAGAAGAATCAATTCCATCAGAATAATTATACCAGTTTCTTCGAATAGAATTAGCAGGTTTGTACTTACTATGAGAAGAGTTAAATAGCTTTCAGTCAACAGTGTAACCAGTTGTAAACGAACATCCACTCACTCAACAAGGACAATTATTTCATGTACAAATAGTAGTATTTCTTTTTATATCAGAGTTAGAAAACGGGTTTATAACATAATCCTCTGAAACTCGTAGTTCATCTGTACCACTATTTTTAAGGAATGTAGTATCACTAGTTATAGATGTATACCCTGAGTTAAAAGAGGCATTGGTACCCCCTAATGTAAAGAAAAGAAGTAGACATACTAGTATTTTTTTCATATTATTTTTTATTTTTTCGATAAATTCCAAAAGCGATACTCGCAAGACCAATAAGCGTGAATACTATTATTGCTATATACACGATATTATTATTCTCTTTCTTAGATACATTACTCTGAATAATTTCGTCTACATTACCTGTATTTGAAGCAGGAGAAACAATATCATTTTCAGCTAGGAGTGCGTTTATTTTTTCTCGCTCTTCTATTTTTAACACATTAGCTCTATTTATATCTATCTCTCATGCGTTAAAGCGTTTTTGAATATCTTCTAAATTTTTATTTAATTCTGATAAAAGTTCCTCTCTTTTCTTGATATACGCTTCTACCTCTGGACTATCTGGAGCCGGAGAATATTCTCATGAGAGTTTTTGAGCTAATAACTGATTTGATTCAAAAGATCATTCTACTACAGTAAGAAGCTTATCCTTATCTGGGTATGGTACGATACAATCACCATACTTCTCGTTACTATATTGGAGATTAGAAAGGGAGAATTTATCTATATCCAAATCTTCTAAAAAACGAGTTACGATATTCAGACGCTCTGTATAATCTAAATCACAACTTAAAAAAGTTTCTTCAAATGGAGTAAGTAAAACATCATTTTCTTCTCTGTGTTTTATGAGTTCTTCAAAGTTTGGAAGTACTGATAAAAGCATATATTCACGAAAGCTCTCATCAGGAATATTCTCTAATTTTTTATATAATTTGTATGGTAAATTCCCATATACCATGAGTCCTGTATCTTCTTCATCAGGGATACCGACATCAATCGAAGAATCTAGATTAAAATTTTCTCTTGTTCTAGATTCTGCAAATACACTAGGTATAAAATATTCTAAAAGTGAAAAGTTTGCATCGTTACGAGAAATAGGCCCATACTTATTGTTACATCTTGACGGAAGGTTTGGTTTATTTCAATGAATGACTCTATAACATGTTTCATTTTCTAATTTAGACCTAAATGTATCCTGTATTCACTTTAGTCACTGAGCATGGTTTGCATTATTCCTCATAGCTTCAACTTGAAGTGGATGAGTATAATACTCATTTATTCTTTCTGAATCATTATCATATGCGATAGATATAACTTCTAATTTCAAATAATCTGACTCATCATAACTCTGAACACATACATTTGATTTCATCTTATAAAAATCTTCTCATGATTCTGAAACATACTCTCATTCAAATCATGAAGCGCATTTATTTCATCATAGAGCAGCTTGCGGAGAAATACCATTTAATATATTTGTCATATATCAAGACTCGTTTATATCCGAAAAAGTTCTCCCTCAAAGTGGTGTCACCTTTACGATTCAGCAGCTCATAAGAGGATAATCTTCTGAATTATCTCTTACATGATGAGTATAAACTACATACTCTTTAAAAAAATTTCCATTCATTTTGTATTTATCTCCAAATGGTTGTCAGGTTTTAGATTCTAATGGAAAGTCAAAATTTGAATCCCTTCAAAATCATGATATTTGTGAGAGAACATAATCATTTCCAGCAATTATTGTCCCAATATTGTTTCTTCGAGCATAAAAGAGATAGTCATCATACACATTTCCATTTGAAGTATTTACAGGATTCACAGAAGCATTGTACCAAAAGTCATAATAGTTTGAGAAATCTACAAACGAACTATTTCATTCATCAAACAACACTTTTGATAAATCTCAATCCGGCATCACATCAGAATCTACATATCGATTATCATTCTTTACTGCTTCATTGAGTATATCAAAACAAGCATATTCTTCATCTCTAGATCATGAGAACAAAAGCGCGTCTACAGAGCTGTAAGAAAATATTAAAGAGAAAAGTAATATAATTTTTTTCATAATTTTAATGTGAATTTCTAGAAATACGAGTAACAGTTTCTCAAATTGTCCCGGGAACTGGAGCAGGTTCATTTCAGATAGTTACTTTTACAGTATCAAATGACTGGTTATAATACTCAGGAGAGCTCCAAAAACTACTCCCACTTGACGAGTATGTTTTTGATCAAAATTTATCCTGGAAAAAATTAATCTTAGCCTGAACAGATGGGAAAAATGTATTTGTTTTTTCTCATTTATTTTCTGAAAAGCTCCCAAGTCACATTATTATAGCCACGTATATCATCATGAATCCAAAAGCTATACATCCAAAGTTTACTATTTTTCAGCTTAGCATAGAAATAGAGTTATAAAATATTATTTACATACAAGTTGATTACATACATTATCAAAAACTAGGTCGGGTTGTCAATATAGGGATAGACAAAGTAGCATGACAATAAACAGAAGAATGTTGTAAAACATTAAAAATATACTCACAAATTTAATAGACTCTTTTTGCTCTAAGCTCCAAATTACTGGAAGAAGCATAGTTGAGAAAAATAAAGATCATAATATCGCGTAACTCTCATTAATAAAAAATTGTAGTACATAAAAGTGAAGCACTAAAATACTACTATATAAAAGTCGAGAAAAATTTCTTGTCGGTATAGTCTTGGGATCAGATATCATGAAGAACACAAATATAAAAAATGATATATTGAAAAAGACAAAATATGATGTAAGAGATTCATAGTATGGAATCATAAAAAACAATACACTATGAATCAAAAAGAAAGGAAGAAGATAGGTGAAAAAATATTCATAATGAAGTATTTTTCTAACGCGTGTTGATATGAATATACCTAGAGCGATTACTGAGAAAATCATGGTAAAATATTCCCATCATGCAGCACCGGTATAATTTCACCACTGAAGAGTGTTCACCCAGGTGAACTGAGGAAATAAACATAGTGAGAGAAATACTGCCATATTTGAAGGATTGAAAAAATGTCGTCCTCATATCCTGATAAAATGCTTTCAAAATATTGCGAGAGCTCAGGCAAAGATATAGATAATAAGATCCTCTGAGCGAAGAAAAAAACATATTCCAAAAGCAGCATTGACTCAAGAATAGGGAAACTTAGAATTTCTTGATATATAGTATCCATTCACAAGTAGATAATCTAAGCTTATCACCGTGAAAAATACTGTAAAAATCTCCAAAAGAGATATATCTAATCAAAAGAAAAATACTCACACGAATAAAATTCATGAGAGTATCGTAGTTTGGTAGTGTTGTATATTTGAAAACATACTACGCTATTTCTCTCAGTACCTTTGCCCCGTGTCACTTTGCTCTCACATTTCTCCACTCTTGCAGGATGCTTCACTGCTTATCAAAGAGAAAAGTAGAGCGGATCACTCCGGTTACGATTTTCCCATAATTATTTTTCTCTCCATACGCTCATAACTCTTTATGAAGGGTAAGATCTGGATCTGAAATAAGATCAACTTGTAGATCCTGATCAGAAATAAATTTTTTGTGTGATTCTATTGAATCTTTTGAAACTCCTACAAGCGTAATTCATAGTGCTCTATAGTCTTGCACCATACAAGAAAAGTCTTTGTTTTCAACCGTGCAGCCTGGAGTGTTATCCTTTGGATAAAAATAGAGAAGAGTCTTGTCTGAAAAAGAAAATATTTCTTTTAGACTAAGCTCAGCAGCTTCTCACTGAGCATTTACTGCACTATATTTTACATTTAAATTCATGATATTATTTTTTTCAAATAAAGTTTATTTCACGTATCTCACTGTGAGCTACAAGTCGTATAAAAAGTCGTGATATGAAAAACACACTAAAAAGACTTACTATGATTCACAGAGCTAATATAAATCCAAATCATTTAATCATGTTAATACCAAAAATAAAAAGTATGAGCGCAACAATGAGTCAGGTTACATTTGCGTCCCATATAGCTGAGAAAGACTTTTGAAATCATATTCTCACAGCTTCTCGCATATCCTCTCATTTCCTTAGCTCATCTTTTACTCTCTCAAAAATAAGAATATTAGCATCAATAGCAATACCTATAGAAAGTACAAGCCCTGCAATAGAAGCAAGAGTGAGTACGATTCAGAACTGCTTGAGTATAGCGAGTGTGATAGCTATATATATAAATAGAGCGAGTGCTGCAATCAGTCCTGATACTCTATATATAAAAATGAGGAATAGAAGAATAGATACAAAACCAATAAGCCCTGCATAGATGATTTTTTCAAGTGAACTTTGTCCGAGTCTCGCATCTATAGTTCTTTCACTGGTGAGATATATAGGTGCTGGAACGACTCAAATATTTATATCATCTGAGAGTTTTGCAGCAGATTCTGGAGTATAGTTTCCAGTGATTACAGCTCTCCCTGAAAGTATTGGTTCATTTATATTTGGAGCAGTAAGCAGCTCTCCTCCAACAAATATTGCCATTGGTTCACCCACAAGTCTTTTTGTGAGTTCTCAAAATATATCTGCTCCATCACTGTTAAACGTGAGTTCAACCATAGGTTGGAATGCCTCACTATACTGAACTGATGAATTTACGAAATATTTATCGTTGAGGACTCTTCCCTCAGAGTCTTCTGCAGGAATCCAAATAGAAGGTTCAGCTGCAAAAAACATATATTCATATCTCTCTCAGGATCTGTAGTAGCTCAGATATCATTCAACCCCTGAAGTATCTTTTACTTGCAAGAGTGTTGGTGAAAAGCTACTTTCATTAATAAGAAATGTAAGTTCTTCATCAGTAGTAGATGAGAATTCCTCCGTTAGATCGATAGTACTTCCCAAGATCACATTATCGTTTGCATTTTGTATTGTTTGAAACTCTATTCATAAATCCTCTGTCACACTAAGTAGGTCAGAAAATATCGATTCTGCTAAAACTTTTCTTTCATCGATGTCTTGCGTAGTAATCTCTCCTCGCAGCTCCTTAAACTCTATTTTTACTACTTTTCCTATTGCTACCTTTGCTCTTTCAATATTCTCATTACTCTGTAAGGCATCATTTCATTTAAGAGGAATCTGTACTATTATATGCTCTTCTCACCCGTAACTTGCGCTCGTAATAACTGAATCATTGATATTAAGAGTTTCTATACGTTTATCTATAATAGATTTCAGTCCTTCAATTACTGAAGTTTTTCTTTGATTATTGTATCACTCTTCTTTTTCAACTTCTGATAAGTCTACCTTGTAATCAAGTTCTATACCTCAACTAAGATCAAGACCAAGCTTATAGTCAGGTCCACTAAAAGGAACTTCTACGTTAAAATACCCCCAAGGCATAGCAAATACTAAAATAAATACTCCTCCAAGAAGTGTAAAAAACAGTTTAAATATCAGTGATTTCATTTATACCTAGCAAAAAATTAATGCCACTATTCTATGAAAAAAATAAGAGATTCAAACTAAAAATCCCAAGATTAATCTTGGGATTTTTCAGGTATTTCATTTTGCTCATCTTTCTTTTTTCTGGCTAGTTGTCAGCATGCAGCATTGATATCGTCTCACATGGTAGCTCTGATAGTTGAAATAACTCAATACTTTTCAAGTATTTTTTGAAATTTTTCTATAATGAATCTCGGAGTTGTTGTATATCAGTCTGAAGCTGTTCCCTCTCAAGCATTGTATGGTATAAAGTTTACATGTGCAAGTCTTCACTGAAGAAGTTGTCATAGTTCATCAGCAAGTTTGAGATGATCATTTACTCCATTAATCATGATATACTCGTAGAATATTCTCTTATTTGTCTTATCAGTATAGCGATCGAGAGAAGTCATGAGTGTCTCAAGATTATAGGTATGATCAACTGGCATGATAGATTTACGAATCTCATCATTAGGAGCATGAAGTGATATTGCGAGTGATGTTTGTGGAAAATCATCTGTAAACTTATTAATTCATGGAACAATTCAACAGGTCGAAACGGTGACTCTACGGTTAGATAAATCAAACTTCTTCTGATCTGTAAACATATGAATCGCTTGTTTCATCACATCATAGTTCAGCATAGGTTCTCACATACCCATAAAAACTATATTTCTCAGTCTTGATCATTCGCTATTTACGAGATCAGCTGCATACATAACTTGCTCTACTATTTCATGAAGTGGGAGGTTTTTTTGAAGTCCAAGCTTTCACGTAGCGCAAAAGGTACAAGCCATAGGACACCCTGCTTGACAAGAAATACAAAGAGTATTTCTTCCAGAGAGATGACGCATTAAAACAGCTTCAATAAGAAGATTATCTTCGGTACGGAAAAGAAATTTCGTAGTTTGGTCATTTTTTGAAGTAGCCTGATGCTCTACCTCAAGTGACTGATAAAAACAATTTTCTTTAAGTAGCTCTCGCAAGTCCTTAGGTATAGTCTGAATTTCATCAAAATCTTTAATGAAGTTTTTATAGATCGCATTTTCTATTTGACCATATCTAAATGCAGGGATTTTATTTTCTGCAAGGAGCTCTTTGAGCGCTGTCTGATTATGTATTGAAAAACGTGTCATAGACAAACGTTTAGGTTAAGGCTCGGGGATTGTATAGAAAAAAAAACGTTTGTAAAGCCGAAAGTATTGTGATTTATGAAAACTTTTTTATACTCATTTTATAAGATATTTTACTCAAAATCTCATGAAAAAATCTCTCGAAGCGACCTCAATTATTGAAGCTATAATCGTATTACTTATTGTAGTAACTGGTATAACTGGTGTATATGGTTTACTTACATCTTCTCAAAACCTCGCAAATAGTACTTCAAACAGAATTCAGGCAATCCAAATTGCAAGAGATGGACTCGAAGCAGTTACAAATATCAGAGATACAAATTGGATTTTATTTGCAGCAGACTACGAAAACTGCTGGAATGCTTTAAATTATAATTACAATTGTATAGGAAATACATGAAATTCTCATAGAATACTATGATTTCAAGACGGTTCTAATAGAAGACCTTACAGGCTATCTAAAAATTCTAATAATAGATTTGAGTTGGAATTCATATCATATCCTACTTCAGATTTGAGATATTGAAATTCCTCTTTTAGAAACGACTTTAGAGTATGATATGATGCAAATGGCTTCTATACTCAATGAGCATCTATTGTTACAGATACAAACCCGCTATTTACTAGGTATTTAATAATTAGTTATCCATCAGGTAGTCCATCAAGCAGCACTATAAGAGTTAGATCAGTTGTTCAATGGTTTAACCGATCATCTAGCACAATAAGTGAGGTGATTTTAGAAACAGAGTTAAAAAACTGGAAAGCAAAGCAATAAAAAATCCCCTGAGGGATTTTTTATTGCTACGCTGCTAGATCAAAATCCTCATCCGACGGATTCATAGAAGGATATGATTTTTTTGGTTTTTCTTTTTTCTCTCCTATAGTACTATTAACTGAGTTAGCGATACTAACAACGTTTTTATTTATATCTGTTCATTTTGAGTTTGGTCATAAATCATTTACTATTTTATGACTGAAATTTGTTCCATGTAACTCAGCTTGAATAATCTGATTTGCGAATTCGACAACAAGCTGCTTTGTTTCTGTTCATTCTTTTGGGTGAGCAAGATCATGAACACTAAAATCTGAAGCTTCCTCAAACCGAGTCATATCAACTCCCCATTTGTTGAGAATATTAAATGGACCAGTTGGGGTATTATACCCTGATAGCTCTCTCGCGTTAGTACCGACAGATATCATAATACCAGACATCATCCTTCCTAGATTATCAGTAAGGAGTTTTACTTGCATCTTCTTGTTTTTCTCTGGATCAGAATCATATTGCCTATGAGGTATCGCTTTAAGCTCATTTTGTACTTCATCCCATGACATAGGTCATGAAGTATGCTTTTTAAACTGACCTTGTCTCAAACCTAGCTGCTGCTCTGCCCACTTATGCAGTTCGATACCTGATGTCCCTGCTCCTTTAAACGGATCAGACATAAGTCCCTCATCCTCAAAACTTGTATCTGCATCAACAAAATCATGCAATAAGTGATAATACTTATTCAGCGTTTTACTATGTTCATCATCTCCATCTTTTTCAAAAAAGATGAGCTTACTATGTGTGTCATTTTTATCTCAAGTATTGAGCATATAGAGTATGTCTGTGAGATCTTTCCCATACTCTTCATAAAATATTTCTGTCTTTTTTAGCTTCGCACGAACACCATCACCTGGGTTGTGTCTATCATCAAAAAGAGCTTGAGCTCTTGCTGCAATTCACTTATGTTTTGGGTTTCCTCTTGCTTCAAGTTTATGACAAATAGCTAAGATAGTTTGATTGAGAAGATCTAGCTGGCTTGTATGTGAAAAGAATCGAAGCATCATGAGAAGTCTCGTTCCTCATGGAAAGTTTTTGAGTTGGTCAGTAATTTTTTCCTCAAAATTATAAGCAACTCATGAAAATGCAGCGATGAATGGTATCTTATTCATTGTGTGCATTGGTCCTCACTTATTGACCGCGACTTCTAGCCACCCTACCATATTAGGGTAATTATTAGAGTACATTTCTCACATCCCTCACTCTACTCGACCATCAAGAGTACGCTCATCTCCACCATCTCTTTTCCCTGTTTCATATTCTTCTTCTTTCCCGGTAGCTCTATGCTTTTTCACCTCTTTATGAAGTTTTGATCTTCTCCTTTTTCCATTAAATCACTGTGGTCAACATTGCTTCTTAAGAAGTCGATATACAAGAAGTTCTTCTGTAAATGGGAGATCTGCATCTTCTTTTTCTGCTTTTATTTTTTTGAAAAATGGATCATCTATCTCACCACCAAGAGCCTGGTACCATATAAACTTTCACTCATATTTTTGAAGCGCTTTTGCGTTGAGTGCCCCATATTTTTCGAGCATAAATACTGTTGCAGCTTCATGCATATAATCAGGAGCATATTTATCATGGAGCCACTGATCGATCATCTTAACAGCAACATCAGATGCTACTGTTTTCAGTCTTTCCAGATAATCTTCCATACTCTTTTTTTGTTTTTGCTCGAGACGAGATTGCATATCTCTTCTTGCATCCTCAGTAAGAACAGCTCCCATATACTTAAGTGCAAACTGATTCGCTTTTTCATCACTTCACTTCTCAATCATGTCTTTCATTTGCTCCACAAAGAGTTGACCTCACTTCACAGCATCAGAAATAGTAGCTCTATTATGAAAAACTGCAGACCAAAAGTGAACATTTTTCTTCATCGCTTTGACATCTGTTGAATCTGCTGAAACTTCTTGATTATCTTTGAGTCATCGTGGTTCGAGAGAATTATCCTTGATATACTGTTCTAAGAAACCTGTTGACACAACATACTCTCTATTTTCCATAGAAAATGTCTCATCTTTCACAATTTTCTCATTATCTCATCTTTTGAGTTCTTCATTTCCATCTTTATCCTTTTTGACTTTATTTTTACTCTTCAGTTCTCAAAAACTTACTGTGATTCGATCTCATGATATATCATGAATCTTTATGAGTTCATTATTGTGTTTTGATCATAGATAATCATATTTAATCTTTGTTTTAGAATCTTTTTTCTCTATTTTTCATCATGAAAAAGAAAAGTTTTTCCAAGCAGCAAGTTTATCCTCTCATGATGATTGAAGATTATCAACCATTGCGGAAAAATCTGCTGGAGCATTAGAAATTCTTTTTGTATTTTGAGAAGAAAATCCTCTGTAGAAATCCTCAAAAGAAAAGCTTTCAGCACCAGCTAGAGATGTTATATGTATCTCTCATGCTGCGAGATTAGGATCCTGCGTAATTGTATAGATTTGTCATGACTCTGTTTTAAAAGTAGTCCCTCTCTTAAAACCATACTTCTCACCATCACTATCTGATTCATTAATCTTATCTATAAGTGTTTCAAGATGACTTGATTCTAGATGGTCAAGAGATTGAGTCTTTTCAAATTGCTTTTGTTCTAAATCAGCAATCTTTTTTTTGTAGTCTTGTATCGTTGGATCTCCTGCAATTATTTCATCAGAATTCTCTTTTATATACCAATCATCAAATCACTGATCATGTAAATCATTACGTATTTGAACTTCCCTGTCTCTTAAAGCTTCTTTGAGTCCATTGATATCCCTGGTCATATCTGAGATATCACTATTAATCTTATCCTTACTTGGGAGCCTGAGAGTCGTTCCATTGTACTCTTTAATCTCTCAAGAAGATATTTTTGATTCTAGCTGTGCTTCTGAAAGAACCTGAATTCCAGAAAGAGTAATGCTTTTCTGGGGATTTCCTTCACTGAGGAACTTGAGAAAATCATTATAATTTTGAGTTTGTTTTGTTGTTCCAGCAACATCATAACTGTCAGATCCTTTTTCTGTATAACTAAAGCTACCATCTTCTCCAAGAGATTCTACTTTTCAATACACCACAACGTGACGCATCTTTCCTTCTGAATCTTTCTGAGTTTGATTGATCTGGATAATACCTCCTGGCTGAAAGTTTTCAGCTCATGAAACTTGTGGGTGCTGAGCGAGTAGCCCGAGGAAGTCTTTTGACCTCACAACTTGTTTTCACTCAAGCTCTTCTCTGTATCATGTTACTGTCTTGTTGTATGTCTCAATAAAATCATCAAAAATATGAGGGTTTTCAATTATTTTATCTACATTTTTTTTGAGTCCTGTAAACTTATCTGTTGATATAATTACATCTTCGTCAGCTATACTAGAGGATATCTCCCTCACTGCCCCGCGATGAAGATCAGGATCTACCGATCTAATATACTCATCCTTAAGATCTGTAGCATGACGGGCCTCTATAAGATTAAACTGTTTTGCCTTTGCAAGAGAAATACTTGGGAGGAGTTTTGCTATAAGTTCTTTTTTTTCTTGCTGAGTGTAGATTCCACTCTCTAAAAGCCATTCTATATCAAGGTCATCAAGCGTCTTTCATGTGTTGATTTTTTTTACTAGATCATGAAATGCTATCTCATTTTCAGGTTTTACAAGTTTATATTTTGTCTCAAGATTCATCTCTCTGAGGAAATTTGCAATCGATTTTTCTCTTGGTAAATTTCCTACTCAAAAGTGTTGGTTCATGAATGCCTTTCTATTTTTTTCATTTTCATGAAGATCTCTTAATTGTTGTTCTGAAAGTCATTTGAGAGGTTCATCTATTTTTACTCCAAGCGCATCTTCCCCAATATCATATTCTTGCAGGATAACATCTTTTACAGATCTTCTATTATTTGCAATACTTGCAAAGTATCATGTAGCTTCTCTTTTGAGAGCTCACAGAGAAATCTTATCTGCTGTGATTTCGATACCATCATACTTTCACTCTCTATCTCTATCTGCAAAATTCTTAATATCAGTAAGCATTTCTGGAGATACTGTCGTAGCTCAGTCTAAGGACTGCAAATATTCTGATCTAGAATCAGAATCTTTTAACTTTTCCCTGCTATAATCCTTTGCTAGTTGAGCATAGAGATTTTTATTCTCTTTTTTTGTATTTACCTGCTCTTCTCATCCTAGTTCATTTACATTAACCATGAGGAAAATATTTTAATAAATATATTTCATATATCATACCAGAAAATAGCCAAAAAATCAAAAAAAGAGAGTAGCTAAAAAATAACTTGTAAAAATACTCCTCAGATATACCATAAATGTATATTTTTTTACATATTAAACTATGATTTTTATAGGAATTCTTATCAGTATCATAATGTTCTCTGTGATTGTAATTCTTCACGAATATGGTCATTATAAATCTGCTCGATTATTTTGAATACACATAGAAGAGTTTGGCCTGTGAATCCCTCCAAGAGCAAAGAAACTTTGGAAAAATAAACACGGAACTCTCTTCTCGCTCAATTGGATTCCTCTGTGAGGTTTTGTAAGAATAAGCTGAGAATCTGAGCTCCTACTACAGTATTTTTGAAAAACAAAAAAGCCCCTCTCTCACAGCTGAATCTTAAAGAAGATCTCTTCTTGAGAGGACCTTTTCAATAAGAAATGAGAAAAAATAAAAGTCCAGGAAAGAAAATTATTACAAGCTAGACTCTTAAGTCAGAGACCAGGAGAAAACTTTTATGAGAAACATATCTTTGCCCGCTCTATAGTACTCCTTGCTGGGGTTGTTATGAATTTCTTACTTGCTATCGTGATCTTTTCGTCTCTTTTTATACTGTGAGTAAAACCAGTGTGAATAAATACATATATAGACACAAGCATTCCTTCTAAACTCATTCCAAGCCTAGATACAGCTATAGAAAATTGACTCATAACAAAATCAGATGGTATTATTCTTTCACCTCTCGCATGATCAATAAGTGAAGAATCATGAATATTACCGTGAGATATTCTTCTTAGAGTAGATGAAAAAGGGATCGAAAGCATAAAATACTTACAAGAATATATAGCAAATAATGAAGAGAAAGAACTTACTTTTTACATTAATAGAAATACTGAGTGTCCAGCTGAAAGTACTTCTCTCAATTGTCCTATTATCGAATATCTTAACATAAAGATTACCCCAAATAAAGATGGTAAGATAGGAACATATCTATCTGAGAATCTTTTAGTAGATCAAGATTTTGAATATAAATACTCTTTGTGAGAAAGTATAAAATACTGAGCATATGAAACCTACGCTCAAATACGACTTACACTCTCATGACTTTCCCTCCTCTTAAAAAATATTTTTAATCCTGAGACTCCTGAAGAAAGAGAGCAAGCTCTTGATAGTGTAGCATGACCTATTGGGATAGTATCAGTTATAACCCAGTCTCTTGAGTGAGGTATAATGCTTCTTTTTATACTTGCGTGAGTGATATCTATTAATCTATGAGTGTTTAATCTTCTTCCAATTCCTGCACTTGATGGAGGAAGACTTTTACTCCTATGGATACGATCAGCTATAGATAAGGTTTTTTGAAAAACAGCACTCTCATGAGCGGTAGAAAATCTCGTTCATGTTATGTTTTTCCTCATATTAATTGCACTTTCAATTCTTATAGCGTACAATGACATTATAAGAATATTTAGCCAATAGAATCCTTATGAATAAGACGACTGTTTCTGATATAAAAAAATATGTAAACTATCTACTGATTCCCTTAGAAGATATGTACTACCACCACTATGAGCATGCTCTGTGAGTTATGGAAAGGGCTATCTATCTTTGAACAATGGAGTGATGTAGTGAAGATGAAATTGAAATGCTTGTAATTGCTGCACTTTTTCACGATACAGGTTTTGTTATAGAATATGATAACAATGAAGTATATGGTGCTAAGATTGCCCGTAATTACCTGCGAACTATACTCTATCCAAAAGAGAAAATAAGAATTATCGAGAATATTATTCTTGCAACAATTCCTCAGAAAACTCCTGAAACTCTCTTAGAAAAAATCATCAAAGATGCAGATATGGATAACCTTGGGAGAGAAGACTTTTTTGATATAAGTGAGAAACTAAAAAGAGAAAGAGAAATAATAAAAAATATAAAAATTAAAGATCCAGATTGGCACCATGCTTCTCTCGGGATATTAAAAAATCACCAGTTTTATACCCCTACTCAAATCAGAGAAAGACATGAGAAACTCAAAGAAAATACAGAAAAACTCAAAAACGAGCTTCAAAAATAAAACAAAAACTATATGCTAGAGAATAATCTAATTATTCTCTTTTTTATGTTTAAATACACACTAGAACACACTGATGGATTTGCTAGAGCATGAGAAATCTCTACAGCTCACGGTAAAATACAAACCCCCATTTTTATGCCTGTTGGAACAAAAGCAAGCGTAAAAGGGATCTCTCCTGAGAGCTTAGATGAAATGTGAGCTGAAATTATACTCAATAATACATATCATCTCTATCTTCGTCCATGAGATGAGGTGGTAAAACACTTTGGGTGAGCACATAAATTTCAAAATTATCATAAACCAATCCTGACAGATAGCTGATGATTTCAAGTATTTTCCCTTGGACAAACTCGGCAATGAGACTCACTTGTTAAGATTACTGAAGATTGAGTGCATTTTCGAAGCTTTATAGATGGGTCAAAGCACTTTTTTACTCCTGAGTGAGTTATGGATATACAATCAAATATTTGAGCAGATATCATCATGGCCTTTGACGAATGCGCACCAGGTGGATCAAGTCATAGCTATGCCCGGTCAGCTATGGACAGAACTCACAGATGGGCTCAAAGAAGTAAGACTCAGTGGCTTCAAAACAATAAACTACGTAAAGAAAACTGACTCCACGAGCAAGCTCTTTTTGGAATAGTACAATGAGTCATATTTGATGACTTAAGAAAGGAGTCTGCAAAGTTTATAAGAGAGCTTGATACACCAGGAATTTCTATAGGATGACTTTCTGTTTGAGAATCAAAAGAAGACATGTATAGAATACTTGATATCATGAAACAGGAGCTTCCAGAAAATAAACCTCGATATCTTATGTGAGTCGGAACACCCGAAGATCTTATAGAGTGAATCTATCGCTGAGTAGATATGTTTGATTGTGTCCTCCCTACAAGAGTTGGAAGGCATGGAAAAGCCTTTGGGACATATTGATCGATCAATATCAAAAATGAGAAATTTAAGCTCTCTAACTCCCCTCTCGATGATGAATGTCAGTGTAAAGTCTGCAAGAACTACTCTAGAGGATATCTCAGACATCTCATAAAAGAGGATGAAATGCATGGAATGAGCCTCTTATCTCACCATAATCTTCAGTTTCTTATAGACCTTGGGAAAAATGCAAGAAAGTCTATTTCAAAAGGAGAATACTGAAAATTTCGAGATGAATTTTGGTCAAAGTATAAGATATAATAAATAATATTAAAAAACAAATTTATATATTTGCAATATTTATTGTTTTTCATATATTTATAGAAATATATTTCACATTTACAGTTGCTCGATTTACCTCACCAACATCCCTTATCAATAGAGGGGCTTTCAGAATACTGAATTGCTTTTATAGACGCTCTTTCTGATTATGACATAAAGTACCTAAAATCTGATGAGATACTTCAAACTTGTATAGATATTGAAAAAAATCATGAAGATAGAGAAAGATTTACCATTGATAGAGATACATGAAAAAAAGAAAAATATCATACTCATCTCTATGAAGTTGCATTTCGCTACCTACAATACTGATGAGAATATATAACTCATGCGGGGCTAGTCTCTGCTCTGAGGCATGATGACGTAGAAGATTTAAAATGAAAAATAACATTTCAAGATATTAACAAAGAGAACGGTGTTATTGCTGCTGTATGCGTTGAAATTTTAACAAAACCTAAAACTCAAAAGTGACAGACAAAAGAAGAAAGAGATGACGAATACTTCTCTATATTTTCAAGTATAAAGTGCCTACTAGAAAAGATAGAGGAAATATCTAATAGATATGGGCTAAACTTAGATAATGAGCAAAAAATGACTATAGCTCATACAGCAGCCGTAATAAAGATATGTGATAGAATACATAACCTTCTTACTATGCCAGAAGATTATAACGAGGAAAAGAGAGAGAGAAAAATGAGGCAAACAGAGGATTATCTCATGCCTCTCGCTCTATCTCTCTGACTTCCAGAATTGCGAGATAAACTTGTAAAGGCTCTCATCAAAAACGAGAGACATAAGAATAAAAATAAAACTGGTCATGCGCTTATAAGATATAAGCGTTACAACTAAACTTTCTTTCTTCCAAAAAAGTACCATCCAAAACCGAGGAGATATGTAGAGTATGCAACGAATGCAATAAGTGATGGGTTTGCGTCGTAACTAAATCATGCTTTGAGTATCGCTCCAAATCCTTGAGATTCATTTAGAATAGGATTTAAATCAAAAAGTGGTTTAATGATAGTTGGTATGACTCATGCTCACTGGAACTCAACTATTCCATGTGCAAGGAGTCATCCTGCAACAAGAATAAACAATACATTTGTAACTCTGAGTACTTTTGCAATATTTACTTTCTGAATAGTAAAGAAAAGAATATATGAGATGATGACTGCTCCTACTACTCATGCAAGTGCAAGCCATATGTCTGATGATATGAGAGAAAACTCTAGCGCGTTGAGAAATATAACTGTTTCTACTCCTTCACGAACAACACTGGCAAAAGCTAGAATTGAGAGCATCCAGAGCTGTCCACTACTCACTATATTTTCAACTGTTTTTTTAATTTGTTTTCCAATATTTTTAAAATTATTGTTTGTCCAAATCAGAAACTGAGTAATCATAGCGCAGGCTACAATCATCAAAACTCCCTCATAAATCTTCTCTGTTTTTCCACTAAAACCTCAGAAAAAATAATCAAATCATGCTGCAAATAAAAAACTCATAACAATACCAAGAGTAATTCCAAGAGTGATATAACGTTTTCTCTCCCTCTCTACTCCAAAAACTTTGAGCATAGAAAATATAAGTCCGATAATAATCGCTGCCTCAAGAGTCTCTCGAAACGTTACTATAAATATAGCCATTTATCCTTATAGAAAATAAAATTTGAATTAGCTTATGAATAAAGTTTGGCATGTCAAAGTTATTTAATGCATTTAAAATATTTTTATATTTCGCAAGAAATCATATACTCAAATCAAGTATTACTTTGTAAAAAATCACTATGTCACACGAATCAAATCAAGTCTGGAAAGAATTTGAAGAAAATAGTATCTCTCACTCAGCAGCTCACTACCTACTTGCAATAGATGAACTTCATGAAGATATGTGATACGCACGGAGTGTCGATATAGCAAGAGAGCTTGATATAACTGCCGGAAGCTGTTCTACTGGTCTCAAGTGACTGATGAAAAAGTGACTTATAGAAGAAGATAAAAATAGATTCATACTTCTTTCTGAAACGTGACAAAACGCTGTTGAGAAAATCAAGAAAAATAGAAAACTATTTATAAAATTTTTTACTCAGACTCTCTGAGCAAAAGATGAAGAAGCAATAGTCACAGCTTGTAAGATAGAGCATCTTATATCTTCTCACATCACTAGGAAGCTCGAAAAGTTTTTAGATAAGACAAAAAAATAAATCCACTTGTGGATTTATTTTTTCTTATAATGTATTAGCTTTAATCAAGTCTGAAGAGTGCTTTATATCAATTTCACTGCATGAGTTTCACTATTGCTGTTGCAAGAGCTCTATCATCATTGATATCTATTTCAGCATTCATAATTGCTGTTTTATATGCTCTAAGTTCAAGAAAACTAGCAAGTTTTGAATCATCTCGTAATATTTCCATAATCGTCTTTACGCACAACTCTCTTTTTTGAACAGAGGTGTATTTTCAATTATAATTCACTCCCGCAAGTGCAAGATATGTTTCTTCATTTCAATCAATGCTGTAGGAAGAAAGTGCGATTTTGAGACATATACTATCTGTTTCTACAAGAGTAATTTTAGGATGGGTAAATATACTCAGTAAGTTCTCATATCTTTGTGTCAATTTCTTTGCAGGATCTTTATCTATTGTTGCAGCGTTGAGATCTATAAGTAAATACTCCAGTCCGAGTGTTTTCATTCTCTCATAAGATATATTAGTATCATCATTATAGATATATTCCTGAAAATTAGTCAAAAGGCTATCTTCAAGTAAACGTGACATATTATCTGATATAAAATACTTCATAAATGTTCAAACTCTATAGATAAAAACATCATTTTTTAAATCTTTTTCGGGATATATAACTCATTTATATAAGTCTTGACGAAGCTCTTTGAGAGCATTGTCTTTTCAGGCAGATTCTAGGCTAATTCTCGATAATTCTGTAATTACTCTATCTAGTCACCCCATATCACTAATTGATTGAATTTGAGGAAGAAGTGGGTCATAATAATTTGTTCCATCAAGGATCCTTAATAGCTTATTTCGATATTCTTTAAAAATATCGTCTCTTTTATCTTCTTTAATATTTGTTTCAAAGATAATAGGAAAATATTCTGGATGAAATGTCATCAGAGCAACCTCTTCAGACATTCTCCCAACCTTGTAATCAGAATATCCTGCTGATTTTATGTTATTAATTCAATGAGGAATAGCTGACTGTAAGAGATAGACGCTCACTATACCTAATACAATATAACTTACATGGTAATAATGTGAGTCAACTGTATCTTCTTCCAAGGAAATAAGACTCAATAATATCATCAAAATAAAGACAAAATACATGAGAATGCCATACCATACAATTCAGAAAGCAGATATAGTCCAAAGAAATACATAGAGTACAGAAAAAACATAATTTGCTAGAAAGATCTTGGTGTAACTATTTGACCTATCAAGCGTATAATAAAAATACACTAATGGAAGAAGAAAACAGGAAAGTATAACAACATATCAAACTGGTATAAATATCTGATTAAAGACTCCTGTGAGAACAGAAGAAATAGGACTAGGAATATAATATAATAGGAAAATAAGACAAAAAATAATAATTGGCCATCTATAAATTTCTTTTCTGTACGGCAGTATAACAAATATTAACGGGATAAGAGCAAAGAAAATAAAAGTGATATCTGTAAATTCTCCCTTTTGATTTGTTTGAAACGTGAGATTCCATGGAAGTTTCAGATAGTTATTGATACCTTGCTCGTATCAAAAATATCTCCCAAAATCTTCATTAGTTGTTGTTCATGTTTGAGATACCAGAGATAATCTCTGATCATTAATACTTTTTAATTCCTCTTGTGAATAGATAAGGTTATAATCAGGCTGGTAATACTCTCATTTTCATCAAATCAAGCTACCAATAGAAACTTCTCACTGTGATACATCTAGCTCTCAAATATGTTTTATTCCCCAAGGCATCAGAGCTAGAATAAACCCTATCATTATACATCATATTTCTACTGCTAAATTTCTAAATCATTTTGAAGATCTCTTGTCCCTTAACTTCGCAAGATATAAAAATCCACATCCAAAAATAATTAGTAGAATTGAAAAAGTATTTTTTATAACTCATGTAGTATCTGGAACAAGAACATTCATCATTTTCCATAAATCAATTCATGTAAATATTCATATAAATATCATGAAGAAACCAAAAAATCAGAGAAGGTTCAGTTTTTTATAAAACAGTAAGCCCAATGCTGCAATGAGAAGTAATAGAGAAGTAAGCTTGATAGAAAATGCAATACCAATAAAAAATCATACACATGTAAGTGATCAAATAGATTTTTTATGTGAAAACTTTTCCTTTCAGAAAAGAGTGTAAAGTAAAAGCACAAATGCAATAATACTTATACTCAAAAGCCCAAAATCTAGTTTCATATCTTTTGCAAGTTGAAATACTGCCATGGGCATCATCAACGTAATAATTACTGCAAGTAAGCCGAAATCATAATTAGTTTTATTTTGAGGAATTATAGTTTTAACAGCTAGATATATTACAATACTTACTATAACTCATGAAAAACTGTTGAGTAAAAACGCAAAAGTTTGACTTCAAAATAAAAATCAGATTCAAGTGTATAGTTGCCAAAAATACATTTGCCCAACTGAGATTAATTCTCACCCCCCTGAAAGAAGTTTAGGAAAGTTCATGTATACTCAGAGATCATCCCATCAAATTGGGAATGGACGAAATACACTAATGAAATTTACACTCAGCAGAAAAGTTATAACCAGATATTGTAGCTCATCGATTACAAGAGATATTGATCCCCTTGGGTCTTTCAGAGAATACATCTTCAATGGTTTTGATATATGAGTAAAGATATTTTTTATCTCTTGAAGTGAGAAGGCAACATATAAACCTAATAGTACTAATACTCAATATAAGTTATACAATCCAAATGCAGCTAAAACGAAAAGCAAAATAATAAATAATGCAAAACCCAAAGCCCCTGAAACCATAATTTTTAGAAATGGATGATCAAGATTGATATAATCTCTCATTCTAAACAGGATACTTCTTCAGAAGCTATAGCATATCAACCAAAAGAAAGAAATAAATAATAGGTAGCTTACAACTTTAAAAAACAAAATTATTCAAAGTGTTGTTTCAGATCAGATAATTCCAAAGAAGAAACATGATAAGGCTAAAAAATGTACTAAGAATATAAAAATTAGTGTTTTTGCGCTTACACAGATACGATTCTCTCAAAGAAACGATTGATACATTTTATATCAACCATACACAAAGCTTATAATTATAAGATATATAAAGAAATGATTCTTTACTACTGAATGAATTGGGTAATATATGTAGTAAAAATATATACTTAAAACTGCCATCAATAACAATAATGCCTTTTGAGCTGAATGATTCATATTTATTAATAATACATGTAATATTTTTATAGTTTTTAGAATATGATAAATGTATGAAAAGTAAAAGTTTTGTCTGAAAGCAGACTTTACTTTCCTAAAGTATTCTATACATTAGAAAAATATTTTTAATAAAAACCATCTAAATGAATTACGATCAAAAAGCTTTGGAGCTCCATGAGAAGTTTCAATGAAAGATTGAAACAAAGTTAAAAACAGGAATTAACTCTCAAGAAGATCTCTCAACTGTATATTCTCCATGAGTAGCTGCTCCATGTCTTGCAATAGCAAAAAATACTTCACAAGTAAAGAAATATACCCTTGCGGGAAATACAGTCGCTGTTATCTCCGATGGATCTGCTGTATTAGGATTATGAAATATTGGTCCCGAAGCATCTCTTCCAGTTATGGAAGGGAAATGTGCTCTTTTTAAACAATTTGCTTGAGTCAATGCATTTCCTATTGTATTAAATACTCAAGACACTGAAGAAATTATCTCAACGATTAAAAATATCGCTCCTGGACTATGATGAATAAATCTCGAAGATATATCAGCTCCTCGTTGCTTTGAAATTGAAAATAGATTAAAAGCCGAGTTAGATATACCAGTCTTTCATGATGATCAACATGGAACAGCAATAGTATGTCTTGCTGGTCTTATCAATGCTCTGAAAATAGTTAATAAACAAAAAGAAGACGTTAAAGTGGTAGTAAACTGAGTTGGGGCAGCTGGAGTAGCAATAACAAATCTACTTTTAAAATATTGAGTAAAGAATATTGTAGTCGTTGACTCAGCTGGAGCAATATACAAATGAAGAGAAAGACTCAATCCAGAAAAAGAACTCTTGAGCAATACAACAAATACAGCTTGTATTTTAGATCCTGAAAGTTCTGAATGTGTAAGATGATGACTTATTCAGGCTGTATCATGAGCAGATGTATTCCTCTGAGTCTCAGCACCATGAGTTCTTACGAAAAATATGGTAAAAAGCATGAATAAAGATGCAATTATATTTGCCATGGCTAATCCAACCCCTGAGATTATGCCAGAGCTTGCATATGAAGCAGGAGCAAAAATAGTAGCAACGGGCCGATCTGATTATCCAAATCAAATCAATAATGTTCTTGTATTTCCATGAATATTTAAATGAGCACTTGAATCATGAGTCAATGCAATAAGCGATGATATGAAAATTTCTGCTGCGGAGGCTCTAGCGAGTTATGTAAAAGATCCTACTGCCAATAATATTATACCAGGGCCCTTTGAAAACTGAATTGCAGAGCTTATAGCCCAAAGTATAAAATAAACATGTTTTTAACATAAAATATCTTCCACTGTTGGAAGATATTTTTTCCTTAGTATACTAGACTTATACTTATTTATTCTCAAAAAAGTTTTGATTGATCAGCATGCATCACTCTCTGAAAAATTCTTAAAAAAAGGTTTTTGGCTCTATCTATTCACTTTTTTAGTAGCTCCTATATGATACTTTATAAAGATACTCATATCTTGAGAGGTATCTGTTTCAGATTTGGGAGTACTATATTGAGTTATTAGTCTGATTACTTTACTATCAGCTTTTTCAGATTTAGGTATTTGAGAATCCCTCAAGTATTTTCTTCCTCAGTATATACAAAACAAACAATATTCTCATATAAAATCGATACTTCTTTATGCCACTATAATACAATTTTTAGTAGGAGGAATACTTGCATTAACATTCTTCTTTTGAGCAGATTTCCTTGCAAATAATTATTTTAAAAATCCTACATCTTGAGAAGTCATGAAAGTGTTTTCACTCTTCTTCTTAGGGATAAATATTTTTCAAATTATATCTCAGTTTTTTCTTGCAGTACAAAATACTCTGTATTATAAATTAGCTGAATTTATAAGAAATATATTCATGTTGCTTTCTGTATTTCTCATATTATTTCTAGATCTGGGAAGTGTTGTAAATTTTTGATACATATGGATTATATGATTATATATTTGAGTCTTTTATAGTGTTTGGATTTTTGTACAAAAATACTATTACCACTTCCTGCATAAAGAGTCTATAGTTTGGTCTTATAAATTATTTAAAGAATTTTTTGGTTATGCTTTACTTGTTTTTATTTCAGCTCAAGCATCAGTGATTTTATCACAAATTGATATGCAAATGATAATACTCATGCTCTGAACCCTTGAAGCCTGATATTACACAACGTATATGAGTCTTATTATGATACCGTTTTTACTTATATGACCTGTATTCTTACTCCTACTCCCTGTGTTTTCAGAACAGTATGCAAAAAAGAATATTCCAAGTATTATTTCAATGAAAATATTTTTCCAAAAATATTTTATTGCTTTGTGAATATTTTTCGGCTTATTCCTTTTTGTTTTCTCAAAAGAAATCTCGTTTGTATTATTTTGAGAAAATTTTACAAAATCTTGAGAAATACTTCGGTATTCATCTTTGTTTTTGCTATTTAACTTCTTGCTGCAAATAAACTTCAATATACTTGGAGCAATTGGACGAATACAATCAAAATTAAATATCACACTTATAGCTATTGTCTTTAATATGGTATTAAATATTGTATTAATATGAAAAATATGAGTATACGGAGCAGCCCTCGCAACATGAATTTGATGGTTATTAATATGGATACTATCAGAGATGAGTTTATGAAAACAATATTTCAAAATCCCAAACATGATATTTATATCAAAAAATATTTTTCTACTTTGATGAGTCGCTTTTATAAGCAGTTATTTTGTTAGTCCTATTATTTATTCAAACTCAAGAATCATAAGTCTTATCTTTATCTTGTGAATAGGAATCAGTTGGGTATTATATTTCTGTATTATAAACTTACACGAGTGTAAACTATTTATATCTGAAGTTAAAAAAATAAAATGAAAAAAGTCATAACAATTGTCTGAACTCGTCCAGAACTTATTAGACTCAGTGAAATAATCAAAGTACTAGATGTACATACACATCATATATTTGTTCATACTGGGCAAAATTTCACTCCAAATTTGCATGATAATTTTTTTGATGAACTCAAAATACGAAAACCTGATTATCAATTTAATACACAGGCAAGGTCTGGTTTTGAGTTTATATGAAACATGTATATGGATATTGATAATGTACTGGAAAAAGAGCAGCCTGATGTGGTTCTCATTCTGTGAGATACTAACTCAGCTTTGAGTGCATATGTAGCAAAGAGAAAATCTATTCCAGTATTTCATATGGAAGCATGAAATAGATGTTATGATGACAGAGTTCCTGAAGAAGTAAACCGTAGAATTGTTGATTCTCTTTCAGAATATCTACTCCCCTACACACAAAGAAGTAGAGAACAATTGTTACAAGAGTGATATCATCCAAGTAAAATAATTGTTACATGAAACCCTATTACGGAGGTAATACAAAAACATCTACCAAATATTCCCAGTAATGAAGAAACGGAAAAATACGTACTTGTAACTCTACATCGTCAAGAAAATGTAACAATAAAAGAAAATCTAGAGTGATTATTTACTGCCTTTTCAAGTATCGCTAATGAAAAAAGAGTAATACTTTCTTTGCATCCAAAACTTGAAGAAATGATGAAAAAGTTTAAAATCACTCCACACAAAAATATAATACTTGCTCAGCCGTTTTGATTTAAAAAATTTCTCTCTCTCGAGAAATATGCAGACTGTGTATTATCCGATAGTTGAACTGTTCCAGAGGAATGTAACATCTTGTGAACCCCCTGTGTTCTACTACGAACATCTACAGAAAGACCAGAATTACTTGAAAATAATTCTATGATACTCAGTGGAATAAAAGCAGAAGAAATACTACAATCATATAATGTTGTAATGAGAACATCAACCTGAGAGATTCCTGCAGACTATAAAGACGGAAACGTTTCTGAAAAAATATTAAAGCTTATTTTACGACATATATAACATACACATGAATATTGATTTCAATAACGCAAGAATACTCATCACATGAGGAAGTGGATCATGGTGAAACGAACTAACACAGCAACTTATTGGAAAATATAAGCCAAAGGAAGTAATTATCTATTCACGGTGAGAACTTGCACAAGTGCTTATGCAGAGAAGGCTCTGAAAAATAGAAAATATATCTTATATAGTATGAGATATTAGAGATTACCCGAGACTTCTTGAAAGTATGAGAGGAATAGATTATGTTTTTCATCTTGCTGCTCTAAAGCACGTACCTGTATGTGAGGATCATCCTTGGGAAAGTGTACAGACAAATATTAACGGTACGGAAAATGTTGTAAAAGCTTCCATAGCTCAAGATGTTAAAATGGTTATAGATATCTCAACAGATAAAGCTTGTAACCCTATCAACGTGTATGGAACTTGTAAATCTGTTGGGGAGAAACTTATTATCCAAGCAAACAAGAAAGAAGGTATAACAAAATTTGTATGTGTAAGAGCTTGAAATGTCATGGGAACAAACGGGAGTATCATACCATTTTTTAAAGAACTATTACAAAAATGAGAAACTCTTCCAATTACAGATATAGAAATGACTCGTTACTTTATGACGCTACAAGAAGCAATAGGATTAGTCTTTAAAGCAACTCAAAATTGTCATGGAGGAGAAACATATGTTACAAAAATGCCTGCTTGTAAGATCATCGATCTTGCCCAAGTACTATCAAAACACTATAACAGAGATCTTAATTATAAAGTGATAGGAATTCGTCCAGGAGAAAAGCTCCATGAAGAACTTATATCTGAATACGAAGCACCATATACAGTAGAAGATGAAGATTTTAGAATCGCGCTACCCCAAGATGGATACCAAGATATAAATTACAGCAACTACAAAAAAATGTCTGATCACAAGTACACGAGTAACGATGTTCTTATGAATCATCAGGAAATTCATGAAATGCTAGAGGCTGGATGATTTCTACAAGATTAATAATAAATAATGGATAAGATACTCATTACATGAGGAACTGGAAGGCTCTGAAAAGCTTGCAGAAAGATATTCCCTGATGCTCTGTATCCATCAAGTAAAGATATGGATATAACTGACCCTCAACAAGTTAAGACGTACATATCTCAAAATAAGCCTGACTCTGTTATACATTTAGCAGCTCTTGCTGGTATACCAGATTGTGAAAAAAATAAAGAAAAAGCTTGGAATATAAACGTAGAAGGAACAAAAAATATACTTACTGCCTGCAGAGATAATTCTGTTAGTAAGTTCTTATATCTTCAAACCGCATGTATATTTTCATGAGAAGATGCTCCATACGACGAAAATAGTCTTCCAGACCCAAAACATTATTATTGATTCACAAAAGCTATTGCAGAAGAAATAGTAAAATCATATAATTCAGATACTCTTACCACACTTATAGCACGTACGAACTTTACAACGATGCCTTGGGAATATGAAAAAGCTTTTACAGATAGATTTTGAACCTATTTATTTGCACAATGAGTTGCTAAATGACTCAAAGATTTTATAAAAGATAATAAGTGAGAGAAAATTATACATATATGTGGAGAAAGAAAAATTTCTATGTATGATTATGCAACTCTTGGCTGAAGTAAAGTCTGAAAGATGAATCTATGAGACTACTCCTGACCAAATCTCACAAGAGACATGTCACTCATAACAAAGAAATGGGAAACATACAAAATAGAAGATAGTGATTATAATGATAACTAAACAACATATGAAAAAGCTCTTTGAAAAAATTGCAATGTGACTAAAACACTATATAGTTTTTTACTATATAAAGCTAGAAAATGTGTACCTTAAAAAGATAGGGCATATTTCAGCTCTAGAGTATAAAATCAGATCTATGTTTCTCGCATGAGTAGAAACAAAGTGATATTATTATCCATATCAAAGCTACCCTCCTCTCAATATTAGATGACAGCGATCAAGTGCATCACGAGTTTGAAACTATGGCCTTTTAAAATATGTTGATAAAAATAAAACCGTACTAGATATTTGAGGGAATGTAGGTTTTCTATCTCTTTATCTTTCAAAATTTGCAAAACATATTGATATAGTAGAATATGCAAAATACGCAGCTGAGATTTGAAAGTATCTACAAAAAGAAGAAAATATAAAAAATGTCACTATAATTAATTGAGACTTTGGAAAGTACAAGACGGATAAGAAATATGACCTTATTATGAGCTTTGCTGTACACTGGTGGGTCTGAATAGAGTTTAATAACTATATGCAAAAAATATCAGATCTTATGACTGAAGATGGGACATTTATTATAGAAAGCCATTTCATTTATAAATGAATCTCGCGATCCTGAGATGATTCAGATCTCCAAAAACAGATAGAAAAAACATGACTCTTTCAGATTATTGACTCAGGAATAAGTGACGACGATTTCTGAGTGATGAGAGATTTCTTTGTACTTCAAAAAATATCATGATAGATATACAATCACAAATACGTAAAAAAGTCTGACTAGGGACTTTATTTGT
>JAHDGX010000046.1 GCA_020631575.1 Candidatus Altimarinota bacterium
TGGCATGACTTGGGATAGGTATGGCACTGACTATGATCCTTCTTGCGATTCTTCCTATCACAGGTTGATCTCTTAACCCAGCGAGAAGTTTTGGTCCAGCACTTATCCAATGAGGAGAAGCTCTCGCACAAGTATGGCTCTTCTTCGCGGCACCTATGCTTTGAGCAGTACTCGCATGGATTATTTGGTCATGCGTATTTTGTATGGACAAGGTAAAAAAGTAAAACTTTTTTAAACTCTAGCCCTTTACCCAAAGGGCTATTTTTTTGACTATTTAAATTTATTGTTTAATATATTTTAAATTTACGCTGAAATATGAGTAGTATTAAACATAGACCAATTTGGAAAAATGCTTCAGGAAGAACTAGATGAGGAGGCATTGATCTCTCAGGCTATCCTGAATTAACTCGAAATGCAGATCCAGAAATTACGTCAATGGATAGAGATGAGTATTGAGCTTTTTTGCGTGCAAATTCTCAAGAAGTAGTAGGACAAGCAAGTGTAAGTGCCTGATCAAGATTAAAGGTATTGAAGCTCAAACATGAAGGAGAAGAATATGATTTTTGACCTTTAATTATTGATATTCCTGTTCGTTTTAGTCTTGTATGAATCGAAAACAGAGTACAAGTGATATTGAGTAGTTCTATAGAATTTGATGGTATATCTTTGAGAAGATTTGATACAAGAGAATCGAGAACCTATCTTCGAAAAAATAAGAAAAAATGAAGCCTCAAAAATAACACACCATTTGTCAATAAAGAATGGGACGATATACGTGAGTCAGTTCTAAAAAGTACAGGGTTGTGATTTCTTACGCCGATAATGAGTTTGTATAAAACAGTGACAAAAGATGTAGATGGCAAAAATTCGTTTTGAGCAGATGTACATTTTTGATGAAATCATGAGCTAAATTATCTTTCTCATATGGAGAAACATCATCGTTCTGAATCAGGTGTGCCTATAATCTTCTCTCAGTGTATACTCGATTTTCAAGAAGATGTATCTGGGAATATTGAACATCGTGTTGGTATACCAATCAGTTGATTAAGTAGAGATCAAGCAAACAAGATCGATGTTCGTACAAAAATGGCTATGGAAGTTTGTGTGGATGGGGTAAAGATATGAAGTTTTTCATTTGATGAACATCTTCTACATTTTGAATCACTTGTATATCGTACTCTTGCAACGAGTGGAATAAAAAGTGCTCGATACCATTCTAATGAATCTGAGAAATAATTTTTTGAAAAGAGGTTGATTTTTTGTAGCTGTAAAAATATAAAAATCAACAGAAACCCTAAAAATTCGCCTTCTGGCGAGTTTTTGCTTACTATGCGTCTTTGGTATTTCTTGAGATTTGATGAAAAGAAATAAAAATATGCCATTTATCTATAAAAACTGGCATATAGAGCAATTTTAGATTTTCTCTCGTGTGGTGTTTGCAATTGATTTGTGCTTCATTATATTGTATAGTAGCAAATTTATTTAACCCAAATTTCTCTCTTTTGATAAGGGAGTCTCTGGAGTATAACGGAGGATGAGGGATTACTACAATTAATAGCTATGGCAAAAGAAACACAAAATACAGATTATTCAGCTGACAGTATACAGGTCTTAGAAGGTTTAGAACCAGTAAGAAAGAGACCTTGAATGTATATCGGTTCGACCGATGCGAGATGACTCCACCATCTTGTGTGGGAGATCGTCGATAACTCGATTGATGAAGCAATGGCTGGACATTGTAACACGATTACTATTACACTTGGAAAAGATGGCTCATGTCAGGTAGAAGACAATGGTCGTTGAATCCCTGTTGAGAAGCATGCAAAGACTGGAAAATCAACTCTTGAGACGATTCTTACTGTACTTCATGCAGGGGGAAAGTTTGGATGAGGAGGATATAAGGTATCTGGATGATTGCACTGAGTGGGGTCTTCGGTAGTAAATGCCTTATCAACCAAGATGGAAGCTTGGGTTCATCGTGATGGAAAAGTGCATTACCAGTCTTTTTCTACGGGGAAATCTGATGGAGATATTGAAGTAACGGGAAAAACAGACCATACAGGGACGATTATCAAGTTCTTTCCAGACGCAAGTATTTTTAAAGAGACAATAGATTTTGATTACAAAACTATAGTTTCAAGACTCAGACAACAAGCTTATCTCACAAAGGGGATTACACTTATTATATTTGACGAGAGAACTGACAAAAAATACAAGTTTTATTTTGAGTGAGGGATCAAGTCTTATGTGCATTTTCTCAATAGAAAGGAAGACACTCTTGGAGACGCATTTTATGTAGAAAAAGAAAAAAATGAGATACTTGTAGAGGTATCACTCCAGTACAATAAAGAGTTTTCAAACAATATCATTTCTTTTGTAAACAATATCCACACTCCAGAAGGGGGGACACACATGACTGGTTTCAGAACGGCACTTACAAGAACTATCAATAAATATGCTCGTGAAAAAGATATTCTCAAAGAAAAAGATCAAAACCTTACAAACGAAGATGTGGTAGAGGGAATTACGGCAGTACTCTCTGTAAAAGTCGTAGATCCACAGTTTGAATGACAAACCAAAGCAAAGCTTGGGACTTCAGAAGCAAGAGGAGCGGTAGATAGTGTTTTTGCAGAAGCTTTTATGGATTTTCTCAATGAAGATCCAAAGTCTGCAAAACAGATAATAGACAAGGTTTTTCTCGCAGCAAAGGCAAGACTCGCAGCAAGGGCTGCTCGTGATACTGTTGTCAGAAAATGAGCACTTGAGGGAATGACTCTTCCAGGGAAACTCGCAGACTGTTCCAGTAAAGATCCTACAGTATCAGAGATATATCTTGTCGAGGGAGATTCAGCCGGAGGTTCCGCAAAACAATGAAGAGATAGAGAAACCCAGGCTATTTTGCCACTGAGAGGGAAGATCCTCAATACGGAACAAGCAAGAATCGACAAAATCTTTGCAAACAATGAAATCAAAAATCTTATCATAGCTATGGGAACTGGAATAGGTGAGACATTTGATGTCACAAAACTCAGATATCATAGAATCGTTATCATGACAGATGCGGATGTTGATGGGTCTCATATCCGTACTTTACTTCTCACATTTTTCTTTCGCTATTTTAGAGAGATCGTAGCTTGAGGGTATCTCTACATAGCTCAACCTCCTCTCTATAAGCTTACAAAATGAAAGAAATCATGGTATGTCTATACCGAAGAGAAAAAACAAGAGATCATAGACGAGCACGATATCATCGGGGAAAATATCCAAAGATATAAAGGTCTCGGGGAGATGAACCCAGAGCAACTCTGGGAAACGACTATGGATCCAGAAGCCCGTAAGATGTACCGTGTATCTATCTGAGAAGCAGAAAAAGCTGATGAGATATTTAAGATCCTTATGGGAGGAGAAGTCGCTCCTAGAAGAAGATTCATCCAAAACAGAGCAAAGGATGTTCAGAACTTAGATATATAATTTTATTCCTCACCTAAAAATCTCCTCCTTTTGAGCTCAAAGGAGGCACTGAGGCTTATATTAGTAAATTCATTGAAATATAAAACATGTGTAGTATTCATAAAATATTTTGAGGTTCGTCTTACGTATTTATAAAAGTAGGCGTCATTTAATAATTGTATTTTTATAATTATTAAATTCATTTTTTTATGTTCAAAAAACACTTAGAAGATCATGGTGTTTCTTATCGTGGTCATCAAAAACTTGCATTTTTCTTTGCAAGAGAATCATTTAAAGCTGCAGCAATGGCTGCGATTCATTGAATTATTCCATCGTTATATGAGACTTCGGCAAGTGAAGTTCATAAGCAGATCTTGCCAAGATATCAGAAAATGCTTTCTGAGATGAAGAAAAATAGCGATTAACTAAAAAACTCTCTTGTAAAAGAGAGTTTTTTGTTATAATGAATCACATAATTTTGTAAAGATTGAGAAAAATGAAAACACTCCTGCAAGCTTTTGCTTTTTTGCTCCCACTCCATGCACTTCTCGTAACGACACTGAAGTGTAGATTTGAAGTAGATACAAATATATTGAGGTTTTGGAAAGAATTTATAGTTATGGGGCTTTTAGCTGCGTCTGTATACTCTGTTGGGAAGAGATACAAATGGAAATTGTGAAAGTTTTTCGAAAATAATTATATAGTTGGGATATCTGTCAGTTTTGCGATTGTTGCCTTTATCTACATCTTTTTTCCGTATTTCAATCCATGACTTCATGCATTTTTATGATACAAGTATGATGTCTTTTTTATATTTTGTCTGGTTATAGGGTATTCACTGATCTGAGTGAGGACTCATTTTGATGCAATCCTAAAAGCATTATTTATCTCAATTTGATGAATACTCACTGTATTTTTACCTTGGTATTTATTCTTTGATATATCTGCAGTTTCTTCTATATTTTGATACTCTTCTGAAGTATCAACCTACATTGCAAATCAGTGTATTAGTTTTTCTCAAAATGTAGAGTGACAGCACAGATTTCAGTGAACATTTGGCTGACCTATACGTTTCTCAGTCTTTCTCACAGTTTGGCTCTTTGTCTATGTATGATTTATACTGGATAAAAAACTCTGAAAACAAAAAAACTTGCTTTTACTTGTACCACCAGCTCTTTGAGTATTTCTCTCAGTATTTTTCTCATATTCAAAGACCTCTATGCTTGGGCTTATCGTATGAATATTTTTATTTTTCGTGATCACACGAAAATATATCTATGGAAAAGATATGAGTGAGAAACAAGCTCGTATAGTGAAGTTTTTCCCACTTGTGCTTATCTTTACAGCTTCAGCTCTCGTGTTTGTAAAACGTGATCTTTTTACTCACATGTGAGCAATGATCAACAGACTTGATAATCTCGAAAGAGCTGTTGGGACCTTTCTCTATAATCCAATAGGAAGAGGACTTGGGACGGCAGGTCCAGCCACCCAGCTCCATACAGAGAGCATAGAATGATTCACGATCAAGTGAGCGATCAACTCCGAGGCTGTTTATAAGTTCCTCCCAGAAAACTGGTATGTCCAGATCATGGTAGAGATGTCCTATGTCGGGATTTTACTGTTTCTTGGTCTTCTCTTTGCGATCTTCTACTATCTCTTTTCTATCATGAAGCTCAGAAAAAACTTCTTTTCAGTAGGATTATTTGTGGCATTTCTCACGCTCTGTTTCATGGCAAATTTCACCCATGCCTTTGAAGAAACAGCAACAAGCTATCTCTTGTTTCTCATAATCTGAGCCTATATAGCAAAATACCAATGAATGCTCAAAAAATAGCGATCGAGAAATATATAAAAAAATAATCCATATTGGATTGTTTTTTTACTGAAATCGTTCGATAAACTGTCTGGAGTGGTAGTCTATAAATGTATCATCTACAAATGGGTTCATTGTAAGGAAATCTCAATAGTTTCCTCCGGCAGGATATCCATGTGAATCACTTCCAAATGTTGCAGTGAGATCTGGGTATTCTGGGTTTTTTATGACTGAATCAATTGCTTGTTTCCGTTTGAGACTGGCGCTTGTGGGGTATTCGATCGCTCTTACTCAGTATTCATGATAATACACAGGAAACATTTCTAGAAATGTTTCTATATCTGGAAAAGTAACATGAGGATGTACCAGACTTATAAGTCAGCTATCGTTTTTTGCTAATTCAGATAAGTGACTTGGACAGATTCATACTCTTTTTAAGCTTTCGCTTCTGCCATATTTTTTACACTTTCCATCATCTCGTAAAAAGCTTTTGAGAAATCTTACACTGCTTTTTTGTGTTTCTCAAAAAGAAAATTTTTGATGATATTCTGATTCAAAAAATGTGTCTGCAAGGGCTCTATTTTTAGGATTTTCTAACACATATTTTGCAAGTTGGAAGCTATTTATGTTGCGTTTGCTTCATTTGCATTGTTCTTGTTTTTTGAGAAAGTCACCTAAATCAATCTCAAAACCATTCTCTCTCAAGACTTCTATATTCCTCATATAATTCGCTTTTTTTCTATTTCGTATTCACTTGAGGACTTTGTGAGTTTTATCTGATACAGATTTTGTGTAAAATCACAGGTGTGCGTGAAGATCTATTTCTTGTGAATAAGTTGTGACTTCTGCTCATATACAGCTGTAAAAATCCTCATGATCGAGTCAGAGATATTCTGAATCTCCGATTCAGATAGCTATATCATGATCAGTGCAGACAGCAAGAACTTTTGTCTTGTGAGTTTCTACATATGAAACTATTTGTTGGATTAGTTGTTCACGTGTGATGATTCAGTCTGAACGTGTGGTATGAGAGTGCTGATCTGCTGTGATTATGCTCATCTTGTCATGGTGGGTTGCACAAATAACTACTATTATAATTATTACAAACAGATTACAAGATATTTCTCTATTTTCCTTTTGGGAAAAGGATTTTTTTGGGTAAAATACAGTGAATTATTTCTTGAAAATTTGAATCATGAAATGTGTGATCCTCGCGTCTGGGAGATGAACGAGAATGAAACCATTGACCAATACGGTTCCAAAACCAATGATCGAAATATGTGGAAAACCGATCATAGAACATAGTATAGAAAGCACCTATGAGAGCGTAGATGAGATCATTATCATAGTGCAGTATTTAGCAGATGTTTTTAGAGATTACTTTTGAACTGAGTATAAATGAGTACCGATTCGTTATGTGCATCAGGGAGATGAGAAATGAACAGCTGCAGCACTTTGGTGACTTGATATAGAAGATGATATATTGCTCCTATACGGAGATAGTATTTTTGAAAAAATAGATCTTGATCAGCTCAAGACTCTCGACTGATATGGCTGTCTTGTAAAAAGAGTTCCAAACCCAGAAAAATATGGAGTATATGTCCAAAACACAGATGGAACAGCTTCAAAGGTCGTCGAAAAACCACAAGAAGACTATGGAAATCTTACAAATACTTGAGCTTATAAATTTTCTTCTCAGATAGTTGATATGGCAAAAAAAGTAGCCATTTCTCAAAGATCAGAATATGAACTAACCGATGCGGTAAATGTGTTTTGTAAGCAGCATAAATTTCATCTTATCGAGATGAAATGAGCCTTTGTAGATGTAGGGTATCCTTGGAACATACTCAGTGCAAACACATTTTTTCTTGAGAAGCTTGTAGACTCTCAGATCGAAGGAGAAGTCGAGGAAAATGTCACTATTCATGGAAATATCATCCTCGAAAAATGAGCGATTCTTAAGTCCGGAACATACATAGAGGGAAATTGTCTCATCAAAGCTGGGGCAAAAGTGTGACCAAACTGTTATATAAGAGGAAATACTGTCATCTGACAATGATCAAAAGTCTGAAACGCGGTTGAACTAAAAAATTCGTCACTTGGAAATAATTCATCTGTAGCGCACCTGAGTTATATAGGGGATTCTGTTATTGGGAATAGTGTAAATATAGGAGGTGGGACAATCACTGCAAATGTGCGTCACGATAAAAAAAGTATGAGGAGTATGGTCGGGGGGAAACTCATAGATACTTGACTCAAAAAACTATGAGCCATAATAGGTGACAATGCTGCTATTGGTATAAAAACAAGTATATATCCAGGAAGAGTTATCGATACTCATGGAACTACACTTCCAGGAGCAATAGTGAAATAAAAATATGAAAAACAAGATAAACATAACCACGATTTGAGGAGGAAAAGGGAGCTATAGTATGCTTTCAAGTCTCAAGGGAAACA
>JAHDGX010000047.1 GCA_020631575.1 Candidatus Altimarinota bacterium
CTCCTTGGTAGGCTATTGTAGTTCCTGAAGCTGTAACCTCTACTGAGTTATCTGGGAGTGGGAGGCTCTTGGTTGATCCATAGACTTGAAGTGAGTCTGAGAGTTTAATCATTTGGCTGATTCTATTAGAATCTCTGGCTCCAGTAAGATAACCAGAGTAACTTACAAAACCTATAGTAGAGAGAATACCTACTATGGTAATTACTACGATGAGTTCTACGAGGGTAAAAGCTTGGAATACTTTTCAAGATATCTTCTTCATGTATAATTTTTAAGAATAATTTTAATTATGAAGTTATAGTATTATTATATAGCCATATAGCAATATTTATGCTATTGCGATTATGGATAAAAATATTATAAATATGTTCACTGGAATAATAGAAAAGCAAGCGAAAATACTTGAGAGAAATTGATGAAAATTTGTTATTGAAAATCTATTTCCCTGAGAGTTACAACTGTGACAATCAATTGCTCACGATGGAGCTTGTATGAGTATTGATTCTCTCGGAGAAGAAAGCTACAGTTTTTTCATGATGCAAGAATCTCTGAATAAAACCAACTTTTGATATAAAAAAGTATGAGACAGCTTTAATGTTGAGAGATGTCTGAAAGCTGAAGATAGAATAGATGGACATTTTGTAAGTGGCCATATTGATACCACTGGAGAAATAACTTATTTAGAAAGAATAAAAGATAACTCTCTCATTATTTGAGTAAGCTTTGATGAAAAATTTTCAAAACTTACTATAGAAAAAGGATCGATAGCAATAAATGGTGTCAGCCTGACTATCGTAGATAAAAAGCCTACATATATATCTGTCTCACTTATCCCTCTCACTCAGGATTGGACGAATTTAGGAAGTATAAGACTCTGAGAAAAAGTAAATCTGGAGTTTGATATGCTTGGAAAATACATACTAAATACACAAAGTAATGATTAAGAGTATCTCAGGAGAAGTAATTCATGGAGAAAAACTATGAAGAGTATTATGATTTCCAACAGCCAACATAGCGTATACATCTGATGATATTGATAATAGTGTATTTCACATAAATATCGTAATTGATGACATAATATATAGAGGTATGTGAAGCTATATGGTACAAAAACGAGTATTTGAGGCACATATTTTTGATTTTGATAGTGATATTTATGGGAAGAAAATAGAAGTTATTCTCCTAGAGAAAGTGAGGGATAATAGGAAATTTGATAGCCTAGAGGATCTAAAAGAGCAAATCTGAAATGATAAAAAAACTATATTACAAAGACAAGTACATGTCCTCACGTTTTGAAGTTTTGATGTGGTTCATAAAGGTCATGAGTATTATTTACGGCAGGCAAGAAAATATGGAACTCATCTCACTACAATAGTAGCACATGATTATAATATAGAATCTATAAAGTGACAAGCTCCACAAAACACGCAGAGCCGAAGAATCAAAGATGTAGAAAATATGTGAATAGCCTGTGAAATTATTGCTTGAAAAATAGAAAATCCTCTCAGCTGGATATGAGAATTGAGGCCTGACATAATTTGTTTGTGATACGATCAGAGATGACCTTTTGTAGATCTATTACAAGAAGAGATAGACTCACTCAAACTTTTGACACAGATTATACGAATCCCCGCATTTGATCCTCAGATATATAAAAGCTCCCTCCTCAAAAAGAAGAGAAAATAATTATTTTCTCTTCTTTTTAGATTTTCCAAGTATTTCTTGATATTCCTCGAGTTCAGACCACTTTTTATCATGGGCAAGTTTTGCTTGATCTGGCCAAGTTGTAACACTTGTAGTAGCAAGCTTATTTCATCACTTTTCAATAAGTTCTTCTAAATCCTGTACATGAAGGGAGAATATATCTTTATAAGAAAAGATATCATGCTTATGAAGATATTTTTCTGTTACTGGACCTATCCCCTCTATGAGCTGTAAATCATCTTCTTTCACTAATTCGACTACAGCATCTTCTTTAGGTCCTGAAAGCCTCGGAATGAGACTCCAATGGAACATAATTCAAAGAAAAAATGCACCGAGAAGCATAATAATTATTTCTAAGCTTGCAGCAGCAATTTCTGGATTTCAAAACATCGTAATGGATATTAATTAGTAAAGCAGGCAATATCATTGATCGTTGCAACCGTAGTTCTTCAGACATATCATGTAGGTTCTGTAATTCCCCATGGATCGAGCATCTCTTCTTTATATTCTAATTGTAGTTTTTTCACTGCTTCAAGATCATTTTCTCCAAATACACCATCTACTTCTGATACATATCATTTACTCTGTAAAAAGCTTTCAAGTTTCTTCATCTGCTTTTGAGAATTTTCAGCTCCTATACTCAGTGGTCCAATAAGTGGAGAGCTGCATATATCTCACTGATCACTCGCACCTTCAGCCTCTGTTATATTTTGGGACGTCTCTTCACTTTCATCTTTAGATCAACTTGATGATATTTCACTCGTAGAACCAGACGCTACGATAGATGGTGGCACATATGATTCTCACAGTACATCTTCAGCAGATAGCTTTGGAGAAGATATTTCTTCCCCAGAAGATGTTAGCCCTGAAGATTCCTTTTCTTGCTGTGTGTTAAGCTCAGAAGTAATGAAGTTTTCTTGAGTTATTATATTTTGCGTATTTTCTACTTTTTCTTGCTGTTTCACTATACCATTTCAGTCGCACAGTCACTGAATATTACACGTATACCAATACCAAGATGTATAGCCCCAAAGAGTTATGAGGAGAAGCGTTATTATAAAAGGAATTTTTTTCATAAAATTTAAATTTATTTTATATGTTTCTATACTAAAGAGAAGCGTATTGTTGTCAAATAAGAGCCAAAAACTTGCATGGCCATTGAGTATGAATATACTCAAATTATGAAACATATACTCCTTTTTTTATGCATTTTTTCTATCACATGAGTGTTCTCATTTTATTGAGTTCATGCAAATGACGTGTGTGGATCTCAAAAATGATATGAGCTCTATGCCTGTAGAACTGAAAACATATGTAATGCGTATGAATCTGACAAACCTGTCTATGCAAGTGAAGACTTTGAAAGAGCTGAGGACGCTTCTCCTGAGTTTCAAAACCAGCAAGTAGATGCTCCTGCTCTTGATAGCGCAAAAAAGATATATCGAGAGAATATGTGAAATATATATAAGTGTTGAATGATTCAATCACAAAGGAATTCCCTCAATAAACTTGCAAAATTTATCAAGCAAGAATCATCTGGGCAACTATCTGACGCACTTTGAGGACAAATAGAGCAGCGAATAAATAGATTAGAACTATCGAGTAATAGTATATGATGTGCCCTCACTGACACGACAACTGAACAAAATAAACTTAATATACTCAGAGAAACAACTCACCAAATGTGTAAATACACGAGCTACTTAGAATATATTAAATCATTCTATGAGGATACTGGAAATAACTATAGTAGAGCAAATCCTAGTGACTGACAGCTTGCCGATGGAACCTATGATGCTGAGACTATAGCAAAACTTACCAAGACAACTCCAAGAGCTCTTTCAAACGAGATTAATACAACCAAAAATGCTATAGCAAACGAAATCTCTCGTACATATAAAGTATTTCCTCTCGCGTTCCACGCATATAGTGAATATGAAAATAACTTTCCTATACACTTCCTTCTCGAAGTTATAAAATGAGACTTTCTTATACTCAGACAACTCATGTATCAAAACCTCATGCCAATAGCCCAGCTCTGACTTAAAGTTATAAATGCTATGAGCTTCTAAAAAAAATCCCCTATAGGGGATTTTTTAAATTTCCAATCATAAGTAAGTCTTCACAAACCATCCGATACAAAAAGATACAAGGGCAACTCACAGAGAGATACATGCCATTTCAGTGAATCTCTTTTTGAAATTGTAATCCTTAGCAACAGATATATAAAAATTAAAGAGTCCTATTATACTCAAAGCAATAAGAAGCGTTGCTCCGAGGGCATGAAACGGGTTACTGAGAAGAAGATATGGAGCAATGAGAAATGCTACCGTTCCAATGTATGCAAATCAGGTATACGTTGCCGAAACAAGAGCCTCTTTCGTATCTTCTCCATCTTCTTGTCTTTGTGAGAGAAACTCACTGGCAGCCATAGAAAAAGAAGCTGAAATACCAGTAATAAGACCTATAAGAGCAATTGATCTACTATTTTGTATGGCAAATGTAAATCCAGCAAGTGCTCAGGTGAGTTCTACAAGAGCATCATTGAGGCCAAGCACTACTGATCCCATATATCAGAGCTTTGCTTCATGTAGCATGTCTATAAGTTCTTTTTCATGTTTTTCTTCATCTTCTAGTATTTTTTGAACTTCTGGATAGGATTTTCAAAGTTTTTTATACATAATCTGCGCATCTGCTTCTCATAGCTCCATCAATTTGAGTCCAAAAGTAAGACCAAGAATCCTGCTTATCATTATATATTTTTGTACCCTCCAAGACCTTGACTTTACATCTTTTCCAGTTATTTCTCGAAGCATCTTATAATGCTTTTTTTCATCAGCTGCAATACTTGCAAGAATTTTTTTATTTTTCGGAAGTTTTTCCTTGCGCGCGAGAATCGTGTATATAGCGAGTGATTCAGCCTCATCTCTTTGTACCTGTAGAAGTAGTTTTTGTGTTTTCTTACTCATAGTGTGTTGTAAAGAAGTATTGAATCTATACTAAGACAAAAGAAATAAAATTCTATATTTTATTTTTCTATTATTTTTTCGTCTTTGAGAAATCCATACATATTTGCTACTATGATATCGTACCCATCAGGGTTCGGGTGAATCCTATCAGAGAGGTTATATCGCGCATAACCTCCGACTCACTCTAGAAAACTTTCAAGTCTGTATACAGATTTTCTCTCTTTGGCAATCTCCTTGTACGCTTTTTTAAAAGAGCTACTATATGAAAGTCAGAGGTTTATAGGAATCTGCATTCAACCGAGAACTATTTTTCTCTCCCCATCATCAAACATATCTATAATTTCTATAATGTTCTTCTTCATATCTTCTACAGACTTTGATCTGAGTCCATCATTTCCTCATATTACCAGCAAAACTATATCTGGATCCTGCTCGACATAGAGTTCAGCTCTCGCAAGAGCATCCGCTGACGTATCTCCACTAACTCAGGCATTTATCACTTCATAGTTATATCCTTCTTCCTCCAGAAGCTTTTCGAGTTTTGATGGATAGTTATCACTTTGTTCTACTCAATATCAAGCAGTAAGAGAATCTCAGAGTGCAAGTATCTTTTGAGTTCCTAAAAAGTCATCTTTCATATCTTCGAGCGTTGTTGAATTTGAAGTCAATCTATTGTCTTTGTCCGATACTGGAAGACAGGAAGCAAGGACGAGAATACTCGTAAACAAGAGTAATATTTTTTTCATGTATACTTATTTTTTAAAGCTAATTTTTGAAAAGTCTGGAAAAAATATTGGAGTAATTTCACTATATTTTTCGTAATTTTTTTGTCATTTATATCTCTCCTCTAGCAGTGGCACTCCTGATACATATCTCACTAGAATAGTTATAAGCAGCCAACCTGCAAATCCCCATAAGCTCACCTGTGATACGATTACGGCTATACCAAACCAAAATACAGATTCACCAAAATATTGTGGATATCTTGAAAAACATCTGAGTCATCCTGTAAGAATATCTCCTTTTTTCTTATTTTTTATAAATCAAGCCAACTCAGCATCTGACCTCGCTTCGTATAATAATCCAAAGAATGCTATACTCGCTCAAAGAAATGTGAGAATGAGATTTTCTTCTATTACAGTCTGCAAATTTAAAATCAATATTGGAGTAGCCACCAGGAACATGAGTATTCACTGTAACATATATACTTGGAAAAAACTTCGAATTTTAAAGTAAGTCCATGCATCTCTCCATCTTGCATACCTTGCATCTTCTTTTCAGGTATATGGCAATTTCTTGGAAAGAATATTAAGAAAAAGTCTCACTCACCAGGCTGAGACTAGAAGAGTCATAATGACCTGTGAAGTATATCAGCTTCAACTTAAATAATAACTAATGACTGCTATTATGACAAATCACACACCCCAAAACACATCTGCAATAGAGTTATCTTTGAGCCTGAGAGAGAGAAGAAATAATGCGAGAAAACATACATCCAGAACTATTCCTATTATCAATAAATCTTGTATCATAGTATGTTATAAAACAGTATTAATCCAATTTTGAAAGGTGTACATAGCAAGAGTAATCATCGCGCAAAGAAATGTTCCCCACATGATATCAATCGCAACAAATCCTACTGGATAGTTTTTCATAAAAGTAAGATTTGTGAGATCATACATCGCGTACATGAGAAATCCCATGAGCGCTCCGTATCCTAGTGCTGTTTGGTAACTCGTCACGAGCCCTGACTTGAGTACAAATACAAATATCATCGCTGTAATCACAAACCAAGCAGCGAGACCAACTCAAAGCTTCATATCAATAGTCCCGTTTTGAGAAGTAACAAGATCACCAAAACTATCGATGATATACTGATGTACCACTCTTCCAAGAAATATAGCGTCTCCAATAAGAATCACAAGATATCCTACTCCAAAAGTCAGAGCGAGTTTTAAAAATTCCATAATTAAAATTAATTAAAATAATACTATGAGTATACTAGCTTTAACATGTAATACAATTGTAAGAATATGCTATCCCCTTTCCCATTTTCGCAGCTTCATGACTGGTATCTCCAAAATGGTCGAAAAAATCTTCCTTGGAGAGACTATTTTTATGATGACACGTCACTATGATACCGGGTATGGCTCGCAGAAACTATGCTACAGCAAACACAGGTAGAGCGAGTAAAGTCATATTTTGAAAATATTATTGAGGCTTTTCCTACTGTGTGAGACCTTGCAGCCTGCTCATATGATGATTTCTTCCCATACTATAAATGACTTGGGTATTATAGTAGAGCTCGAAATATGCTCGCAGCAGCAGTCCAAGTTCGGGATGAATTTGACTGAGTATTTCCAAAGGATACTGAGTCTCTCAGAACCCTCAAGTGAGTATGACCCTATACAGCAGAGGCTATCAGAGCTTTTGCATATAACGAGCCGACTCTCTCCTTTGACACCAATCTCGAAAAGATATTTTCTCGCTATTATCATGGGAATAAGTTTCAAAAACTCACGAAAGATGAGAAGTCTCAGATACTTAGTGATTTTCAAGCATCGTGAATCTCAGGAAGAGATATTAATAATGCGCT
>JAHDGX010000048.1 GCA_020631575.1 Candidatus Altimarinota bacterium
CATCTGCTTCACTTCTTCCTGAAAACGATCCTACAACTCTTTTTACAGGTTCAGGTATGCAACCCATGGTTCCATACCTACTCTGAGAAAAACATCCGCTCGGAACGCGTATAACTGACTCGCAGAAAGCATTTCGAGCTGCAGACATTGATGATATTTGAGATAACAGACACACCACATTTTTTGAGATGCTTGGAAATTGGTCACTTGGAGATTATTTTAAGACTGAACAAATCGAATGGATTTGGGATTTTTATGTGAACGAGCTTGGTTTAAATCCAGAAAAGATTTACATATCTGTATACAGAGGGAATGAGAAATTTGGGATACCAAGAGATGATGAGGCTGTATCTCTCTGGCAAGAGAAGTTTAAAGAAAAGTGAATAGAAGCAAAAGCTGTAGATATGGCTGAAGAGAATGGGATGCAGGGGGGAAGAATATTCTATTTCAATGAAAAAGAAAATTGGTGGAGTCGAGCAGGAGTACCAGAAAATATGCCAGTAGGTGAACCAGGAGGTCCAGACTCTGAGATGTTTTGGGACTTTGGGGAAGAGCTCTGACTTCATGAAAACTCCTCGTTCAAAGATCAGCCATGTCATCCAGCATGTGATTGTGGGAGGTTTCTCGAGTTTGCCAACAATGTATTTATGCAGTACATCAAAACAGAGGATGGATTTCAGGAACTTGAAAATAAAAATATAGATTTTGGTGGAGGACTCGAGAGAATAGCTGTTGCGCTCACTGATAGTCCAGACGTATTTACCTGAGATCTTTTTAACTCAGTGAGAGAAAAAATAGAGGAATTTTCAGGAAAAAAATATGGAGAAAATAAAGATGAAACAAAAGCATTTAGAGTCATTATGGATCACCTGAGAGTCGCAGTATTTCTTATCTCAGATGGAGCGAGCCCATCGAATAAAGACCAAGGTTACTTTACTCGTCGTATGCTGCGAAGAGCGATCAGATACGCTCGTGATCTTGGTATTGACTCATGACTCTCAGTAGAAGCTGCAAAATGAGTCATAGACGAATACAAGGAACAATATCCAGAACTTGCAGAAAAAAGAGATACTATTCTCTCTGAGATAGAAGCTGAGGAAAAGCAGTTTCTTACAACCCTAGAAAAATGACTCAAAGAGTTTGATAAACTTCTTGCTTGATTTCAAATTGCTTTTGAAAGGTCAGGAAAGAAAGTGACTCAGATAGCAGGTGCGAAAGCATTTAAGCTCTATGATACCTACGGATTTCCAATAGAACTCACAGAGGATCTAGCTCTCGAACACGGACTCACAGTAGATCGTGAATGATTCGAAAAAGCATTTGAAGATCATAAGGCTCTTTCCAGGAAATGAGCAGAGCAAAAGTTTAAATGAGGACTTGCTGACGCTTCTGTAGCTACTACTGAGCTGCATACAGCAACGCATCTCCTGCTTGCAGGACTGAGAAAAGTCCTCTGAGACCATGTATTCCAAAAGGGATCAAATATCACGGCTGAAAGACTTCGTTTTGATTTCTCACACGATGAAAAAGTAACTCGTGAGCAGCTGGATGAAGTAGAGGTCTTTGTAAACCACGCTATCGAGTCAGGTATGCTTGTATCTATACAGGAAATGCCAAAGCAAGCAGCGATGGATGCTGGAGTCGTATGAAGTTTCTGGGAAAAATATCCAGACGTTGTAAAGGTCTATACTATGCAGTCGGATTCAGAAGTATTTTCTATCGAGCTCTGTGGCTGACCACATGTTGAACGATCAGAGGGAATGGGACGATTTAAAATCAAAAAGGAAGAAGCTTCAAGTCGAGGAGTAAGGAGAATTAAAGCAGTATTAATAAAAGATTAAAAAACAAGCAGCTTAAGCTGCTTCTGTTTTGTTTTGCTCTACTTCTATCATATGTTGAATAGTGTTGAGTATGACAGTCCAATCAGTCTGAGGACTAAGTCATAGTTTAGCTAAGAGTACATTTTTGATAGTTTGAAGTTTTCTTCTATCTTCACGAGATTTTGTATGTACTACAAAATCAGTTATTGCTTGGGATAATCCTTTGAAATCTACTCTTGTAACAGTTATTGTTTCTTGAGGATTATCTAGTATTTGGAGTATCTGTTTACTTAAGATTCCTTTCCTATTTCTTGCGCTATTAACAGCATTTTGTATATGATAGTATCAGTCTACATTGTTTTCATTATATTCATCGTTTCACCTGAGATATTCTCATATCACGTATAAAATTCAGAGATACGTATCTGTGTTTCCATCGATATCTCATTTCGGTAAAGTATCACTTATAAGTTCAAATGCTTGCCTTGGTGTGCTAAGGTGATATTTTCAACCCGATAACTTATCAATTATTTCTTCTCTTGAGGTACTGTTACTTATTTCTAGTGGAGTTCCTCCAGTGATTTCAGGTGAAAGTCATAAATTATGTATTGCCATATTTTTTTACTTATTTACTCTATTTTACTTTAAAAAATAAATACGTACAATCTTTTCACTAATTTTTTGAATAAAAAAATGCCTGAAAATACTTTCAATATCACAGTAATAGGTGGCTGAGCTGGGACATTTAACGTACTCTATGGACTCAAAACCTACCATGATGACACAATGCTCGAAAAGAAGAATCTTGCAGCTATTATTGCTATGACAGATTCTGGTGGGACAACCGGAAATATTCGTGATAAATACTGAGTACTTCCTCCTGGAGATATACGGCGAGGTATTGCAGCTCTTGCGAGAGATACAGGCTTGGTAAGGCAACTTTTTGAGTATAAGTTTGAGTGAGAAGATGGAGTTATTGGTTGAAATAAGATAGGAAATATTCTTCTTACGGCTCTTAGCGACATAAAAGGAAGTTTTGAAGCTGGACTTGATGAAGCATGTAAGATGTTTGATGTGAAGGGAAAAGTTATTCCAGTAACGCTTGAGGATGTTCATCTAGGGGTGCGTATGGAGGATGGAACAGAAGTAATAGGTGAAAAAAATATAGATGTTTCGGATAAAAACCCAGGAGAAAAGACACATAACGCGAATCAAAATATTAAAGATGCTTTCTTAGTATGAGGAGAGTGAAACCTTAACCCAAGAGCGGCTGACGCTATTGCTCACTCCGATTTGATCGTTATTGGTCCTGGAGATTTCTACACTTCCGTTATTCCAAATCTCCTTTCAAAATGAATCAGAAAAGCTCTGAGAGAAACAGATGCAAAAATCGTCTATGTATGTAACATCATGGCAGATAAAGGGGAAACAACTACCTATGAACTCCCAGATTTTATACAAAATGTAGAACGATATTCAGGAGAAGTCATAGATTATGTACTCGTAAATTCCGGAACTATCTCGGATGAATTGGTAGAAAAATATAAAACGGAGGAGGGGAAAAAACCTGTGAAACTGAAACCAGAAATGGATTTCTGAGATAAATCATACAAGATCATAGAGCGAGATTTCCTCAATGAATCTGATGTGGTACGTCATGATCCCCAGAAGCTTGCTGCAGTTCTCATGGATATTTGTAGAATGTGGATAAAATAAAGCATTTTCTTCTTCGAATTTCATCGTCAGATTTCAAATTTTATTAAACACGTACGAAAGTACGCTTTTTTCAAAAATCCTTATCTTTCTTGAACTTCTTGAATTAAATACTTTATTACTTAATTAATATCCTCTAACTGCTTTTCTAGCTCTGAGAGTTCAGCATGCTTTTCTGCCTCTTCCTTCTCAGGATTAATCTTCTCTTTTGCCGCTTCTTGAGCCGCTTTCATATCAGCCAAGTACTTTCGCATTTGCGCTTTCGTCATGCGAGGAGTAGATCATGCTGGAGTAAATTCTGTCATTTTTGAAGCTTATGATTATAGCACTAGTCTAAAAGTATCTATCAAATTTTCAAGATGTTTTTAATGATATGCTGGGCTAAACCTTTTATGATTGAAGGAGTTGAGAGCATAGGATTCGAATTGAGCTCAAAAATTTTTACTTCTCCATTTCTACCGATGCAAGTATCTATAGAGTAATATCTATCAGGATACAGTTTTGAAGTGTAGGATTCTACCGTATCAATAACTTTTTGTATTTTTTCTGGTACTTTTCCATGAAAATCAATAATCTCAGCTCAGGTAGCTACGTTTGCAGTCATAACTCACTTTGGGGCAACTCTGAGAAAACTTCCTGTGATTTTTCCATTAAGTATAATAACCCTAAAATCATGAATTCCAGGGTATCATTCAAAACCATCTGATGTATTAATAAACTCTTGTATAAGATATGGATATTCTCATTGTAATTCATGTTTTTTAGGAAGAGCGGAAGTCATAATGATTCCTTCTGCTTGAGATCAGAAACAAGGTTTGAAGACTTTAACGTCAGAAGATATATTATCAAATTTTGAGACGACATCTTCGTATGAGTCACATATCTGAGAGTGAAGTGTATATTCTGGGAAGATAGATTCTATCCTAGTTTTATCTCTACAGAACTCTTTTATGGGATTATGGTATATTTTTTTAGTGTTTATTCGTCCACTTAATCAGAGCGTTAGGTCTGCCTCAATAGCTTCTCAGTTGTATAACTCCCAAGTCTCTCAAACTCGAATATACGCAGGATGAAAACTCTCTCCTGAAATATACTGATCTTCAAAAGTAGCTAAATAAAATGTGACACTTTTGGGAAAATGAGAAATAAGTTGAGTATGTCTTGGAGCTGATTTTTCTCCTGAATACGGAGTATCTCGTCTTTCTCTCCCTGGAATATAGAGTACAATATTATATCTTTTCATCTTATACTTCCTTACGCTCTTTGAGAGCAGAGACGATACTCATAGTGTCAGCATATTCTATGTATCATGATGAAAGCCCTCTGGAGAGTCTTGTGATTTTGACTTTATGCTTGAGTTTTCGTTTTTCAATTTCTTCTATGACGAAGCTGGTGGTAGCTTCTCCTTCGAGATTTGGATTTGTTGCTATGATAAGCTCTATTTTACTCTCAGCGTCACTGATTCTCTGGAAGAGAGAGTGGAAATTGAGGTCTCATACAAACACTCCATTCATCGGAGAAATAGCTCCTCCAAGCACATGGTATACTCACTGATATCCCCCGGATCATTCAAGCGTGAGAAGGTCTAAATACTCTTCTACAAGACATATTTGAGTCTTATCTCGCATATCTTTATTGCAAATATTACACTCTGTTCTTCAGGCATCTGTGATACTCCCACAAATAGTACAAGAAGATGTATTTTCCTTAATGTTTTTTATATTGTCTCTGAACTCTTTGAGATAATTTTCATTTGCTCAAAGCATAAAAAAAGCGAGCTTTGTAGCTCTATTTTCACCAATTCCAGGGAGAAGAGAGATGTTATGAATCAGTCTTTTTAGGGCTTCAGGCACTCGAGAAAAATAGGAAATATATGCGCTTTATAATAGATATTTTTTTCTCTCTTGCAATAAAAAACTCCCTAGCTTTGAGGAGTTTTTATCTGCTGTATACGTATTGTACGTTTTCTTTGATTACGAGGTAGTTGGGATCTTCGTAGTCTTCCATGATTTGCTGAAGTTCATTATCTGACCCGATTGCGTCACTACTCTCAATTTCAGCTATTTTTACATCAAGTCTTTCGAGTTCTACTTTAAGTTCTTTTTGGACATTTTCAAGATCTCTAATAGCGAATCACTGAGTTGCATTTGCATTGAGGATCCATACATAATATATGAGAAGAAAGGCAATACATCCAAGTAGTATCATATAGGTAGACTGGTACCCGAACTGTAGTTGTTCTTGATTTCGTTTTCTCGCTGCATAGAAGCTTTGAGTTTTTCGGTTCATCACGAGTCTTGGATTCACTATTTCTTTTGGCTTTAATTATATTTTTTGTGCATGCCGAGCTTTTGCACTTCGACTTCGGCTGTTTTCTTTTTGTTCTATTTCTCCGGGGAGAATGGGTTTCTTATTTACGAGTCTGAGAGATTTTGTATGTCAGCAGCTACAGATTAAGTCGCTACATATACAATCTCGAGTTTCTCTTTTAAATATTTGTTTTACGATTCTGTCTTCGAGAGAATGGAAGCTTATTACAAATATATTTCCATCACTTTCTAGGAGTTTTATTGCCTGGGCCAAAGTAGATTTTAGAGTATCAAGCTCTCCATTTACTTCTATTCTTAGAGCTTGGTAGACCCTTGTCTTTGTCTTAATATGTGAGTTTATCTCACTTTCGAGGAAATCATTGAGATCATTTGTGGTCACAAATTTATTTTGTTTCCTACTTGTGATAATTCTCGCTGCAATCTTTCGAGCATGTGGCTCTTCTCAATATTCTTTGAGTATCCCGAAGAGGTCTTTTTCCTCATAGTAGTTGAGAACGTCTGCAGCAGTTTTTCAGCTTCTCGTATCAAATCTCATATCAAGAGGTCCTTCGAGCCTGAGACTAAATCATCTCTCAGCTTCATCAAAATGCATAGAGGATACTCCAAGATCATAGTAAATTCCCGTAACTGAGGATATTCCATGTTCTCAAAGTTTCTCACTGAGAAGTTCAAAATTACTATGTATAAGAACGATTTCAACATCGAGACCGAGTTGTGTTTTTGTTTTTTCGAGTCTGCCTTTTGCTAGTCCGAGATTTCTTTCATCAGCATCAAATCCTACGAGTATATCACCATCATTCATTTTTTGGAGCATCTCGCAAGCATGTCCAGCAAGTCCGAGTGTTCCGTCTACAATGATGTTTTGTTTGTCATCCCTGATGTCTATTGCTCATACCAGTTCCTGCAAAAGCACAGAAGTATGAATATTTTTATCAGTTTTGACACTCATTTCTAATCGGATTTGTTAACAAATTGTGAATTTCTTATTTTTTTTGTCTAAAAATAGAGAAGTTCTATATCTATTTGTATGTTTTTTGACTTTTATGTCAAACATCAAGAATATATTAAGCTAGACAAAGTTCAGAAAATATTTTTGTCTATTTTATGGGGAACTTATATAGTTTTTCACATTTTCTTCACATTTGGCTTTTGTAAGCAAAAGTGTATATTTCGTATATGTATGTTTTTTGTAATAAAAGGTATGCATTAAACTTGCACAATTTTAAACATGAATAAAAT
>JAHDGX010000049.1 GCA_020631575.1 Candidatus Altimarinota bacterium
ACTCATTTAGCTTCTTATTTATGTTGTAATATAGTTTTAAGTATAAAAAAAAGCATTAAAAGTGCAAGAATCATTTATAGAAAACAAAAAGGCCCCGAAGGGTCCTTTTTTTGTTATGGAACATCTCTAGATGATTGTCTCCACTTCATAGCTTTTTTAAAACCAATTGTTGACCATTTAGCTATCCATTTTGCAATGGTCCAAGCACCAATACACATGATTACTGCCATAAAAACCAGCAGTACAGCTATCAGTAATCCTTGAAAAACATGCAAAGCTCTCTCCTATCTTCTCCGAACTTAGTCGGAGATTTAGTTTATGTCCTGACAAGAACGGTTTCAGATAAAAATATCATACACATTAAATATCTTTTAGTCAATTCTATTTGAACGACTTACATAGCAGATTTAAAGCTTTTCTGATATACTAAAAATATATTTATTAATAATGATGAAAATGGCAAAACATGTAACGTCACAGAGGAAACAAAAAGCAATTACTTCTACACTTATCCCTACTGTTATAGATAAAGTAGGAGGACAAGAAAGGGCATATGATATTTACTCAAGACTTCTTGAAGATAGAGTTATATTTCTTGGAGAAGGAATCGATAGCGCAGTAGCAAATACAGTTATTGCTCAACTTCTTTTTCTTGAGAAGCAAGACCCAAAAGCACCAATCACAATGTATGTTAACTCTCCAGGAGGACACGTAACAGCTGGTCTTGCAATCTACGATACAATGCAATATATTAAGTGTCCTGTGGTAACCGTTGCTATGGGGCTCGCTGCCAGTATGGGATCTATCATACTGGCTGGAGGTGAAGCAGGTAAGAGATATGCTCTTCCTCACGCTGAAATCATGATTCACCAACCACTTGGATGAGCAGAGGGGCAAGCTACAGATATTATGCTCGCTGCAAGACACATAGAAAAAACTGGTGATATACTCTATAAAATTCTCGCAAAGCATACAGGACAAAAACTTGAAACAGTAAAAAGAGATTGTGACAGGGATAATTTTATGTCAGCAACAGAAGCTCTCAAGTATGGACTCATTGATAAGATTATTAAGAACTAAAAACGATAAAAATTAAAAAGACTCTGTACCTCGAGAGTCTTTTTTTGAATTCTTGTATAATATAAAGTATAATAGGACAAGAAATTATTATTAAGAATATATTATGGTTCTTTTACTGTGAGACTCCGATACATCTGAAGCACCAAAGCTTGGTGGTTTTATGTATGAAGTAGTGGTAAAAGAAGATGGGACGGTTCAAAAAGTCCCTCGCACGCTCGCTCACACAGATTGAAGTAAAGAAGAAAGATCAGCAACTATTCATAGAGAGTATCTCTGAGACACAGTAGTGCCAGAAACAGAGTTATGGATGCCTTGAGATGGAAGATTTGAAACACATCAGGAATTTGTAGAGTGAACACCTGTAAATCTTGATACTACTACAAATCAACAGGTGTTAGACCTGTTAGAAGCATGAGCTAGCATGCAAGAAAAAGAAAAAATATTATTTGATGTATTTGGATTAGAGTGAATGGTGAGATTATTTAATCATTATTTCGAATGAAGTTCCCTCGGTTGGTTAAATGATGTATTACTCCCTATTAATATGACTTATTTAGATAAGGTGCATAATTTCCCTCCAGAACTACTAAGGCAACTCAAAGAGAAGCAGTGAGAACCATTCATCGCTCATAATATACTTGAGTGACCGAACTGAGAAGTTCATTTTATAGATACAGACCACAGGCCCCTGACGCTTCTCTGAAAACCAAATCCTTTAAATCGCGTTTGAGCATGGATTACTAAAAAAGCCTTGGCTGATTTGAAAAGAAGAAATACCTAAATCAAAATTATTTAACTTTGGTATAAGATAAAGTAAATCATAGTTCTTAGTCACTGTACTTTTCTAGAAGTTGAGAAACTTTGAATTCTCACTTCATCCCCCTATAAAGCGTCGTTGTCCTTGGAGTTCATGATCAGAGTATGAGAGGTACATTATAGAGTTCTGAAAGTTTTTCTGCAACATCGAGGGTATGATATCTTGGAGCTGAATCTGAGATGTAACTCGAATCATGCTCTTCATCTATTATTATAAGGCCAAGGTTATTATATGGATAAAAAAGTGTACTTCGTGTTCCTACTATGATTTTTGCATTTCAGTGGTAGATGTCCATCCAATACTTTGATTTTTTTGCAGCGCTCACGCTAGAGTTTAAGAGGATTACATCATCTCAAAATTCTTTCTTAAGTCTCTCCCCTATTTGACTCGTGAGGATAATCTCAGGTATAAGAAGTAAAGACTGTTTTCACTGCGCTAGTGTATCTGCAATGAGCTTCATATAGATTTGGGTTTTTCAACTTCAAGTGATTCAATATATCAGGTGCTTATTCTCACCAGAATCATATATATCTTGATACACTTTTTCTTGTCAGGCTGAGAGAATGAGATTCGGTGACTGATAAGAGTAATCCGAAAGCTTTATCTTCTCTACTGTGTCCTTTTTGATTTTATCAGTGAGATTCTTTGGAAAATAAAGTCACAATGAATTGTGGATTGGAGTAATATAGTGCTGCGCAACAAAAACTATAATCTCTCTTTGCTCTGCAGTTAAGTATTGAAACCCTGATACAAGTTCTCAAACTTCCCGAATACTATCAGACTTACAATTCAAATCTTCTAATTGAATCTCTCACATATAGAGAGCGAGTTCATCCTTATCTTTTAGTGGAATTTTAAGTAAGGATCATGGTATATAGTCAATATTCTGTTCTGACTTATATACCAGCCCAAAAGTATCAAAACTTCATCAAAACGGTATACATCTGAGATACTTCATCATTATGAAACAATTATATCTTCTACTTCTATCTCCATTTCCTTAAGAGCAAGAAACAGACAATCTCTATTCTCTCATTTACTGAGCGTTGCTAGAGCAATCTTCGTCTTTGTTTGTATTTCCAGATTACTGCCATTTTTATGAAACGAAGCTCATTTGAGAGTCATACTCAGAGCAGCTTTTCAGCCATGTTTTTTTGTAGCCGCAATAAGAGCATCAACATCAATTCCACTTATATCTTTTATTTCAGGGCTCTGAGGTTTTGCAGCAGCAAAGACATCTTCTGCATCTGCTATTTCGAGTTCTTTTTTTATCTGAGGTTTTGTTTCGACTTGTTTTTTTGTAGGAGTTTGTAGCTGGGATGGCTTTGCTTGAACTACTTCCTGAGTAGGAATATTTTCACTGTATCAAGATACTATTTTCATAATACCTATCTTGTAAATAATACTTGGATCAAAGCTATTTTTAGATTTCATAAGCATATCTGAGAGCAGCTCCATAACACGAATATTTTCACGAATATCTTGTCCATTTTGGAGTTCTCTTACGGTTTCCTTTTGAAAATCAGAGAGTATCTGTTTAAAGAAGTTTTTTATATCTCTTCCGCTTTTTACGAGCTGCTCAAAATCATCTAGGAGAGAAGAGTCCATAGAGAGAAGCTTAGATATGAATATCTTTTTTTCATCCTCACTTGCAACTCAGAGAGTCTCTACGATATGATCATAAGAGATAGTATTATCTTTTATAAGTTGCTCAAAGAGACTGACTGCATTTCGCATTCATCCCTCTGAGTTTTTTACTATATAACCATAACTCTTCTCATCTACTGTAATCCCCTCTTCTCCTGCTATATATTCTAACCTTCCTATTATCTCACTATCAGTAAAATTTTTGAAATCATACCTCTGACATCGAGATAAAATCGTATCAGGAACCTTATGGATTTCAGTTGTTGCGAGTATAAACTTCACATGCTTTGGTGGCTCTTCGAGTATTTTTAGCAGCGCATTAAATGCTCCTTTTGAGAGCATATGTACTTCATCTATGATATATATCTTGTACGCTGCTGATGTTGGTCTGAACTGAGCTTTTTCTATTATCTCTCTGATATTATCAACTCAAGTATGACTTGCCGCATCTATTTCTATCACATCAATCAAACTCTCATTTGCAAAAGCTTGGCATATAGAGCACTCAAGGCATGGATCACCATCTTTTGAGGATTCACAGTTTATAGCTTTCGCAAATATTCTCGCTGTTGAGGTCTTCCCAGTTCATCTTGGTCCAGTAAACATGTAGGCTCCAACAGTTTTATCTTTTGAAACAGCTGCTTTAAGTGTCGTCTTAATAAACTCTTGCCCAACAAGAGAAGTAAAATCGAGAGGTCTGTATTTGAGGTAAAGTGCCATTATTAGTATCCTTTGTTAAAATCTATAGTGTTTACAAGTCATTCTCACGTAACATATCTTTTATAGTTTTGCGCAAACGTATCAATAATCTTTGAATTATCTTCCACATAACCTGAAACGTGTGGGGTAATATATACATTTTCTAAATTCCAGAGTTCTGAGTCTTGTGGGAGTGGTTCTGTTTGAAATACATCGAGTACCGCTCCAGCAATTTCTTTATTTTTTAGCGCGTATATGAGATCATCCTCGTTCACATTTGCTCCTCTTCCTACGTTCATAAAAACAGCTTTATTTGGAAGTTTTGAGAGAAGATCTGAGTTTATGATCCCCTTTGTCTCGTCTGTGTTTGGAAGTACGCTTACGAGGTAATCAAGCTCACTGAGAAATTCATCTTTATTGTCTCCCGTAAACACTGAATCTACACAATGTTGATCTCTATTTTCTCTTGCATACCCATACACCTGCATTCACATATTTTTAGCATATATCGCTATAATTCTTCCGATAGACCCTATTCACATGATACCTATTTTTTTTCATACTATCGTAGGATATGATCTCTGTTTCCATACATTTTCCTTTTGATTTTCTAGATTTCCTAGAATATTTTTTTCAAGCATGAGTATATATCCTAAAATATACTCTGCGATTATCTCACCATATGTCTCGCGTATATTCGTTAAAATATAATTTTTCTGGAGAGAAGGATCGTTTAAAGCATCAATTCATGCAAAACTGGATTGCACCCATTCTACTTTTTTTGCATGATTTATATATTTACTTAGTAAGATTGGGTTTGCAAAAATTACCTGCGCATCTGCTATATGCTCAATAAGTTCACTTTCTGATTCAGGAGCGCACACTTCAATATCTGGAAGATTATATTCTTCTACTTTTTGTTTAAACTCTGTCTGTTCTCTTGTACATATGACTACTTTTACCATAATTATGACTGTTTTAAAAAGTGAGATATTTTCTGATCTAAAGATACTCCATCATTGATGAAAAGCAAGGTATGTACATCAGTATTTTTCACAGCGTCAATATGGCTTTGTTTGTCATCTATAAAGATTATATTTTTAGCAGGAGAATTATATACTTGCATCACATACTCAATATTTTCTTTTTTTGATCCGTCATCATAGGCAAGAAATTCCATAAAGTATTCTGAGAGTCATAGATTTTGTACTATCATCGTCAGGCTCCTTTTTGGAAGAGATGTATTTGTAAAAAAATCATACTCTCTATGATATTTTTTTATAAACTCAATTGTTTCAGGTATAAGCTGCACCTGTGATTCTTGCACGGAAAGTCTTCTATTAATCTCTCAGAGGACATGCTCCTTATCAAACTGATGCAGCTGATATATCTTATCAAGCAACAAAATTCTATTAAGACCAATACCAAAAACCTCAGAAACTCAAGGAATTTGAAATAGATTATTTTCTTCTAATATTTCCTGAATAATATCCTCCTTATTTTGCCCTGAATCAGTAATAACTCCATCAACATCAAAAATAATTATTTTTTTCATAGGTACTAGGTAAAGAAATAAAGAGAAAGGATTGTGAGTCCTATTCAGAGTCATTGTTTTTTTGTGATTTTTTCCTTGTAAATAATTGCAGCTAGGATAATAGGAATAAATGGTGAATATGACTGGATCTTATAGCTAATTCAGAGATCACCAGAGTTATATACATAAAAGAGAGCATAAAAATAGAAAAAATAACATACTGACTGAATGAGATTTATTTTCAGTATTTCATATAGGTCTTTTTTATGATTTCTAACGTGAGAAAATCCAAATATACTTGCAGCTCATAATGCTCATCAAAAAGCCAGCAAAAGTATGAGTGATATATGCTCAATTTGCAGAGAAAGTATTTTATTGACGCTATGTCAAAATACGAGCGTCATGATTCATAGCAAAAGAAAATATATCCCTGTCTTATAGTTTCATTTTCATTTTTGTCATGATTCAAAGAGTAAGCTCATAGCAATAACTCCAAATATAAATCAAATAAGCTCTTTATTTGAAATAGTGTCTTGGAAAAATAGTATTCAAACTAAAAGTAAGATAAACGAAGAAGCGAGTCGAACCGTTATAAAATAGGTAGAAGTAGGGAGGTGCTTGAGCGCGTTCATCATAACTATTGAGTATAGATAAAACTGAGCTCACCAAACGATAGAGAGAAGCGATAAGCCGTAGCCTAAATCTTCAGGGGCACTTATGCCAGTCATAAGTCATATAACTCCAGCGAAAACAAACATCAGCGCGTAGAGTACGAGGGCTGAAAACTGAACATTATAATTTTTCTGCGCAAAGACTTTATTCGTAAAAGCCACTATACCAATAGATATAGTGACTCAAATACTCAGGAGTAACCAGTACTCCTGCATTATTTTAATATAGTATTATCATCTATTTCTTTCAGAATAGTTTCAACTAGAGTCTTATCATGCCATGGAATGAGTCAGTGATTACTTACTCTCACATGTTCATCTCACTTTCAAGCAAGCAGTATGATATCATTTTTTTCTGCCATCACAATCGCAGTGCGGATAGCCTCTTCCCTATCAACTATTACCCAAAAGTCTTCTCACTGTTTTCTATCTACTCATGGGAGAATGTCTTTTAT
>JAHDGX010000004.1:0-30695 GCA_020631575.1 Candidatus Altimarinota bacterium
TAGTAAATTTTTCTCGTAATTCTTTCCACGAAAATTTAGTAAATGCTATTCTTAATTCTTCCTCCATTTCTAGTACATAGAATTTATTAGCTTCTGTATGATTTCAATTTTTATCCATAATAAACTTTAGCTGTCTATAATTGTCTTTTTGCTTTTTATGATTTATAACTCAATTTAATTTTTTTATCTCTCATAAATAGTAATCTTCAAACTCAGCTCAATTGAATACGCAATCATTTAAAGTTACATTTTCTAGAGTTAATTTTTTTATTGTAACTCAATTAAATGTTGTTTTTCATAAATCTGTTTCTCTAATTATTAAGTGATCAATAGTTGAATCTGTAATGCTTAGTCATTTCTCAAAAGTACAGTTCTCTACTTGTAAATTTTTTACATATACTCCTCGAATATAAAAATCTTTTTGATATGATGAGCTTTCATGAATTTCAGAAATAATTATTTTTCATAATTTTACATTAGTATGCTCATTTTTTATTAATAAATAGTTTAAAGTTTGAGTATCTACTATTGAAATATTTTTTGAATATTTTTCGTTATTATTATAGCTAGGTACTTCTTCTGTAATTGATCAATATGTGACTATTAATCTACTTACATTTTTAGCAATAGAAAGTTCATTGAAGTCTGTATCGGTTAATCTATTATTACTATTGGTAACAAATAGATTTCAATTAATGTCTAATTCTTTCATTTTTTTTTAATACTAATTTAATATAAAAGAGAGCATTTCTGCTCTCTTGGTTTGGTTAATCAACATACACTTCCCTGGGTTTACTTCCATTCGCTGGTCAGACAACTCAGAGTTCTTCGAGGATATCAAGTACCTTGGCAGCTCTGGCATATCAGAGAGAGAGCTTACGTTGGATGAGAGAAGTACTTCACTTTCGTGACTCTTTGACTACTTGTATTGCTCGCTCGATGATTTCTGGGTCTTCTTCTTGGTCTCACTTATATCCCTCAAGTACGGATCCAGCTGTTGCTGACTTTCCGTTGGCAATTTCTGGGTCTTGCATGTTTTTGAGCATGTCTGGATCTACAGTGAGTTTGAGTTGGTTTACTACGGTTTCGATTTCGAATCACTCTACGAGTACTCACTGGACTCTGAGCGGCTCTAACTCTCCTGTTGGATAATAGAGCATATCTCATCGACCGAGGAGATCCTCAGCCCCCATCTTATCAAGAACCGTACGTGAATCGATTTGTGATGCTACGGTAAATGCTATTCTGGATGGTATATTTGCCTTGATAAGCCCTGTAATAACATCAACTGATGGTCTCTGCGTTGCTACTATGAGATGCATTCCTACGGCTCTAGCCATTTGTGCGATACGAGCTATATTTCCCTCTACCTCTTTTTTCTGACCTGACATCATAAGATCAGCCAACTCATCTATGACGATTACTATATATGGGAGTTTTTCCTCTTTGGATACTTTTTTATTGTACTCGATGAGATTACGCGCATTTACCTTGGTTGCGAGATCATATCTACGAAGCATCTCTGCCACTGCCCATTTGAGAGAGTTGAGTGCTTTTTCTGGATTTGTGATTACTGGAGTGAGGAGATGCGGAATACCGTTATAGATTGAGAGCTCTACCCTCTTTGGATCGATCATAATCATCTTGAGCTCTGATGGAGAGAACTTATAGAGCATAGATATGAGGAATCCGTTCATCCCAACTGACTTACCAGAAGCAGTCTGACCAGCTACGAGCAGATGCGGCATCTTGGTAAGATCACCAAATATCATATTTCCAGAAACATCTTTCCCGACTGCCATAGGGATTTCCATCTTTTTAGAAACAAATTTTTGATCTTCGAGAAGTTCTTTGAGTCATACAGTTTCTCTCTTGTCATTTGGCACCTCGATACCAACTACCCCAAGTCCTGGGATTGGAGCCTGGATACGAATGTTTTTTGCTTGAAGTGCGAGGGTAAGATCCTTTTTGAGGTTTACTATCTTTTGAAGTTTGACTCATGTAGATGGTTTGAGTCTGTATTGTATAACGGTTGGCCCAACCTTATACCCTGCCATCTCTACTGATATACCAAACTGGAGAAGCTTTTCTTGGATTTCTATTTCTTTGGTTCGAATCTCGTTTTGGTCTACGGTGATATCGTTTTTACGGGATTGTAGAAGTCTGAGTGGTGGAAACACCCAATTGTTAAAGTTGGTAACAGCTATTTCTTTCTTCCCAGAAGTATCTTGTTTATCTTCTGATTTTATAGCTCAAAAAAGTGAAGATATTTTTCATCCTGCTGATTTTCCTTCTACTTCTACTTTTCTATTTTTCTGTTTTTCGAGTTGGAGCTGTTTTGGTTGCTTCATTTTCGCAAGCTGCTCTTTTTCTCTTCGGAGTTCTTCCATTTGTTTTTCTATGCTTCCTTGCTCTTTTGCAAGACGTTTTTCCTCTGCAGTCATTCTCTTACTTGCTGTCTTTGTTGTTTTAGAGAGCTGCTTTGCTTTTGAGAGCTTTTTCTCAGCGCTGTAGCTCTCTTTGAGGTCTGCAAGACTTGGGAGATTCCCAGTCATCGAAAGTGCTAGATGGATAATAGAAACTCGAAAGAGTATAAATATAGAAGCAAATAGGAGGAGAAGAGAGGTAAACAGGAGAGGCATTCTTCCAAGTACATTTTCCAGAGTTGGATAGAGATTGAAAAGCGCTTCATAGCTCTTAGTATACCACCCTATCATCGTTGTGATGGCTATGTAAAAAAATAGAAGACCAAAGGCTCTATAGCTATTGAAGTGTAAGTCTTTTTCCTTAAAGAGTGAAAGCCCTAGAGCTATAAGTACCGGAGAAAATATCCATATATAGTGCTCTCAAAAAGCCTTAGAAAGGTTTTCAAAGAGATAAAACCCTAGTATAGATTGAGTATCTCCCATAAATGTCACTGCTCCTAAAAATAAAAAGAGCATTGCAAATGCGTAGGTTCTATAGTCTTCAGGAATACTTGCAAGCAGTCCTGTCTTTTTTTTGCGTCTTGCCACGGTGAAAAATAGTCTTTAAAATATATCTTTAAGCCCAGTATATACAAAAAAACTCCCATTTCAAGGAGTTTCTTACTGACTTCTTTTTTTTAGTAGTTCGATTTTTTTCATCATTCTATCATCTGGAGTTATTCTAAAAATCTCTGCTAACTTCAAGCAGTATTGTGATTGATCTCAGCATTTTCTATCGTTCACAGCTATTCAAATAATTATGTCTAATTCCTTTGTTCATATTATTCTTTGACTTGTGGCTTTATCAGGAGCTGGTAACTTTGATAATAAAGATTGTATTCATGTAAAATAGATTCAATCTCTATTCCTAGTGTTATATAGTACTTCTATAACATCTCAATACTTTATTTCTGTTAACACAGTTGCTCTATCGACAACGTCTTGGAACTCTAGTTTTCCATTCTTAAACTTTGATACTACTACATGAAATCACTTAGTGTTAACTGTATGGAAAACAATTCCTTGAAAATTGTATCTAGCATCTGATAACAAATTATATAGGTCTCAATCATCTATCTCATCTTTTACTTTCTTTATTTCTCAACACTTCAACACAAACCTATCTTTTCATGGATCGCTTAAAAAATCCAAAAACTCTCTCACTCTCTTTCTGGTATCATCGCTTAGAGAATCTATAGAAGACTCTAATATCGAAGAAATAGAAGCTATATCCATTTCTTCTAAATCTCTTTTTTGAATTACGGCTGTTTTTGCTGGCATGATTTAATGTTTTATTGGTTTTTCTGTGTCTCAATCAATTCAGGATAGATCCATATCTGGTTGTTTTTTTAGTCTTACTAAAGGACTAAATGTGTTTCCATCAAAATCTATAAACTCAGTTTTTTGTGAATTATAGAATAATCGTACTGTAAGGGTTCATGTTCCTTCGAATCCAACGCAAGCTACGTTATAGAGAATTCATGAGTCAGTATTTATGATGTCGTAGGTTCAAAATTTATTTTTAATAATTTGAAAAGTTTTTTGTCATAATTTTATAGGGTCTCAATAGTATTGCTCAAACTCACACATACCATGATGAATTCTTAGTAGTACCTTCTTTCATTGAAACACAATTCAAGTATAAAATTCTGTTTTTTGTCTTTGGGTGTGTGGTGTTTTTAGTTTATCCAATTGTACCATTCACATAACCTGACTGTAGAATAAATCTCACATTCTGAGTAAAACTCAAGCTTTCATTCAAGGCACATCAACAAAGACGACATCTATTCATTGGCCTCCTAAAAAAGAAATAATTTCTTGAGAGTACAGTGAACATTCAAGGTAGTAATAAATTTCTGATAGAGTTTCCGCATCCAGGAAGCTATAGTCTATTTTTTCTATGAGACTTAATGCGTCTTTGGCATCAAGTATTGCAAGTGTAAGATTTTTTGCATTTTCGATAACACTGGATTCTACAGTCAAATCTGGATATCAATAGCTCTCTGAGACTCTAATTATTGCTGTTTCACAAGTTATACCTACATTAAATTGTGTCTCTTCATCTAAATCTTTAAGTTGCATTCTTTCCTAGTAATATGTTTTACTAAAAATACAAATAAAAGAGACTTTTGCAAATCTCTTTTATTATATTATAAATCAGTTTATGTTATGCAGCTTGTAAGTAGTCTTCTTTGATTGTACTTGCAGTCTGCTCTTCATCTACTCAGAAGAGTTCTGCGAGATGTGCTGTGACGCATATTGATTCAAGCTTTTGTGCTGCTGCGAGTGCTCACTCTATTGCTGAGTTATATTTCTTGAGACTAGCAGTTACTTCTGGTGCTAGATTCATTTCTTCTATGTTTGTATTTGTGTTTTGCATAATATTGTAATAATAATTATTTTTAAAAGTGGTTTTTGTGTACATCCCCTATTCTTGCGCTGTTATCTTCGAGCAAGTGCTCATCCAGATTGTGCCTCGAGGGCCTGAACCAGCATATATGCTGCCTCTCATCTGTTTATTTCTTTGTCTGGTTGGAAGTAATTTTCTCAAAAATTATCTCTCCATTGGTATGTATTTCAAAGCACTTTTGCTACGGCATCTTCGATGTCTTCATCTGTATCTCTAAACTGTGCTGGGTTTACAGATACTCGGTTTCCTCACAAGTAACTGTCGAGGAGAGCTAGAAAGTCTCATCTCGTAAGTTCTTGTGAATTTTTTGTTTCTTTATCTATCTCGCTTGTATTTCATCACTCTAACTCTATTGCATTAGTTATCCAATTTACTGCATCTCTTTTCGTTATTTTTGTATCTTGTTTGAAGTGTCCGTTTATTATCTCACTTCCTATTCAGTTTTCAAGTACGGTGAGTACCTCATTGCTATACTCATAGTTATCTAACCCGTGAGGAAGACTTGCTGTTATATTTTTTTCTGCTAGGTTTTTTCCTCCAGTAGTAAGAGAAAGTTTAGCATTTCCTGCATCTAGAACCCTGTAGTCAAATAAGAGTACTCCATCTATAGTATCGCTATAGGTGTATGTAAGTTCATCTTTAAATTCTTGATCAAAACACTTTCTATTGTAGAGTTTCTTGATGTCTTGGATTCGTCCCCTTTTGATACAGTATTGAACTTTTGCGTTTGCGTCTATTTTAAGAGTTTGCCTAAATTCTGATCGCACTATTTTTGCTCCATACTGATCCTTGAGAACTATGACTCAAGTGTTTTCCTCCCCTATAATAGAGTTTCTACCTACGTAGAGGTCCGCATCACTTACTTTAGAGCTTTCTCATGCGTTTCATACAGAAACTGAGAGAGTCTTTACGACGACGCTTCATATTTTTACTTGTACTTTTGTGTGACCCTTTTTGAGACCAGTTATTTTTATGTCTCTCATCCCATCCGAGAAGTTATAGAAACTTTTTGGAAATACTGAAACTATAGATTCATCATATGCAAATGTTACATTTCCAGGAGTATTTCATCTATATCATCTTCCTCTTTGGTTGCTTACCTTCAGAGTAGTGGTTTTAGTGGCTCCTTGTTCTATTTGAGATATAGCATTTATGAAGTTTATATCATGACTTCTCATAAATTCTTCAAGTTCTTGCGCTTCTATTTCTTCTCTTGTTTTAAGTTTTACCCTTGATACCGTATTTACTTTTTGATTTGAAACAGTTTTTTGAGTTACTTCTTCATTTATGACCTGTTTTACTTCTACCTTTCATCCATTAGCAAGGTAAGAAGCATAGTCTTTTTTAGTTTGGGCTCTGGTTTTTGGTCCAAACCAACCAGCTCCGTCAGAGTTTTTATTTTCTATAACTCCGGTAGCTATTTGGTATGCTATGATACTTTTTTCAACATCAGAGAAGTCTCCGCTAATCTCACCTTTATAGTATCCAAGAAGTGTATAGAGCTCTTGTACGTTTTTTACATCATAACTTGTACCGTAACCATAGTATACAGTTGTCGTAAGTACATCGTTGAGACTTGAAGCTGTTATGGGAAGAGTTGTTTTAGACTGTGTGTTAGTCGGAACAACGCTACTTACACTATCTAGTACAGCTCAACTTGTTTCTAAGAAAGCAAGGGGGTCAAATGTATGTTTTTGTAGCTCATCGAAACACACTCCTTTTTCTGTGATTTCATAATATGAGTATGGACACGCGTTCCAATCATAGTAATATGGGTGAAAACTACTTGGAAGATCAATTTGAAAGTGAAGGTGATTTCATGTAGAGTTTCAAGTTGAACCAACTTCTCCAATCTTGTCAGAAGCGTCTACTCTCGATCATTTGTTTACATTTACTTTCGATAAATGGGCATAGTTTGAGATAACTTTTTTTCCTCTAATAATATGTTCTATAGAGACATATCTTCCCCATCCGACATCATTTCCAGTTGCTATAACTTTTCAGTCAGCTATTGAGTATACTGGAGTTCATTTTGCAGTAGCGATATCAGTACCTTGATGTCCTCCATTTCACACATCCCAACCATATTTATAACTTGCTCCCCAAAGAACCGTATAGATTCTTGTAAAGTCGTTATATCAACCATTTTGTGTTGCATATTTGTTATAGTCTTTTGTCTTTAAGACAGGAAGAGTCATCTTACATCCACTAGAGAGTGTATCAAAGTCTTCGAATCGACATTCGAGTTTTGAGATCTGTTTTAATGGATATACTACTGTATCGTTATTTGCTGCAGATGTTTGAAACGGAATAAGTGTGTTAAATAACATCATCCCAAGAGTTAGTATCGAGCAATATCTTTTCACTACAATTTTCATATATAGTTTTTAGAAATAATTCGTCAACGCTTCTTCTTAATATGGTTTGACCCTGTTTCCTATTTGGTTAATATAGGAGTATATTTAGAAGAAATAAGATTATTGACATTTATATATTTGTGTACATAATTTATTTCTGTAACTATATTAGAACATAATTAATAAACATTGTCAAATAATTGATATATGTTTTAATATACCTTTCATGACTATCTTTGAAATTGATATCCTTTGATTCACTCTGGCTCCTAGTTACTACGGCTTAATGTATGTTCTAGGATTTCTCTATGGAGTATATTATCTTAAGAAGTTTTCATTATATACTGTTAAACAGCAAGAAGATTTATTTTTATATGTATTTCTTTGAGTTGTACTCTGAGGAAGGTTGTGATATGTACTTTTTTATAATCTTTCTGCGTATCTATCAGATCCACTCTCTATACTTAGAGTATGGGATGGATGAATGAGCTTTCATGGCTGATTTTTATGAGTTGTAGCTGCGCTCTACATATTTTCTCGCAGGAATAAACTAGAGTTTTGGAGCCTATCAGACACTATAGCTATGATTATCCCTATCTGACTTTTTTTTGGGAGAATAGGAAACTATATAAATAAAGAGCTTCTAGGTTTTGAGTACTCATGACCACTTGCAGTTGTTACTTCATTGGGGTCTTACTTCCCCTCTCCACTTATGGAAGCTCTCTTAGAGTGAGCAGTTATGTTCATCATATTTCACTATATACTCAAAAAACCGAGCTTTACTGGTCAGTTTGCAGCACTTTTCTTAATACTCTATGGTACTTTTAGAACTTTTGTAGAAATATGTATCCGAACACCAGATCCTCAAATTGGATACTATTTTTGATTTTTAACACAGTGAAGCCTCTTGAGTATTCCTATGATATTAGCTTGAGCTTTAATTTATAAAAAATTGTCAAAATAATTTTAACTAGTATTATATATAAAATATATTCAAAAAATTACTATGAACGAACTCACTACTGTTGATCTTCCGGATGAAAGGATGTCTGAAAGTTACACTAGACACTGAATTACTTATACGTTTGATGGAGAATATTATTCTTATCAATCAGATGAACATAAGCTTATATTGATGACTGACTCATGAGATAGAGTAACTCGTTTATTCGCTGATTGAGACAAGACACTGGCCCATACTGATAAATGATTTCCTGACATACCAGTGTATTTATCTGAAAATGGTCCAGATAGATCAGGTTTGATAGATTTATCACCTATGTTATTAGTTGACTTTGTTAAGAAAAAGATTGCAAGCTTTTCTAATAATAATCAAGCTACTGATGCATAACTTCAAATGGACTGTATCTAATACCCTCATAGCAATATCGCTCCTTTTTACAGGGCTTACGTTTGTCTTACCTGGAATATATAAGTTTGGTATGAATGATATATTTTTCAATGCTGGAATGTATCACTACTGGTTTTTGCAGATGTTTAGCTCACAGTTTTTGCACTGAGGGATTATGCATCTCGCTATGAACGGTATATTTATCCTTTATTTTTGAAATGTACTCGAGTGAACTATTGGAAAAAATAAGTACCTCACCTTTTTTATAAGCTGCAGTATATTTATATGAATTGTTCTTACCTTTTTAACAAGCGCTAATACAGTATGAATCAGTTGATTTGCTCTTGCTGTTTTAACTTACTATACACTTATACTCTATAGTCGCTGAAACCCGGAATATACTGGATGAATAACTGCAATTGTCATTAATATAGCTATATGATTCACTCCTGGGATAAGTTTCATGTGACACTTTAGTGGAATGGTGTTCGGAGCATTGTTTTGGTATATAAGCTGATGAGGCTTAGGAAAGAAAAGAAATCATAGAGAGTTATAAAAAGAAGTAGACATCTGCTTCTTTTTTTTATTCGTTTCATGAATATGCTAATTCTCTTACACTAAAAACTTTTGGTTGAACGATAGCTAGTAGCACTCCCTTCTTTTTAAATTCTTCTAATACACTTATACATATTTCCTTTGCTGCTTCTGGAGTAATATCCTCGTCTATTTTTAGTCTCATTCCATCGATTGCTTTTCTTGCGTCTTCATGAAAACGTGTGAAACCATCTTTTCATAAAATAATTTTAGGTTTTTTAAGTGCAGTTTTAGAACGTTCAACCTTTTCTTCAAAATATTCCAATGTATGGAATATTCTTCGAAATAAATAATCCACCATAAATTCTGATTTATCCGATCTAATATGATTTATTACATTGTTACAGTTCTCTTCTGATTTATCCTCTGAGATTAATGCTTGCGAACCACCAGCTCTTAATAGTCATCCTTTTCAGAGTATTCAAAGTTTTGCTTCTTTTACTTCTTCTAATGTTCTAGTGTTTTTGCTTCACGATATTCAAACAAATCAAAAGTCTTTTCTTGCATCCCAGCTCACGTTTAGTACTTCTCCAGTTTTTTCATCAGTTATAGGTAGTATAGCTGCAAGTGCTTGTCATTTCTTCAGTCGCGCATATGTTGCCTTTGTAAGTTCTTTCCTTTGAGCTACTTTCTTACTAGTCTCAGCTACTTTTTTCTTATTTTTATTATCTTGAGTAAAATTATATTTGAATAGAGTTCATATTATCCTTTCAACCAATGCATCTGCAATTTCTTTTCAATACGGGGAAATATCTGAATCTAATAGTTTTGCAGGAAAGCCCTCTCCTGAATAATCAGCGTATCAATGTTCTTTACTATTTAAACTTATATGACTCAGTATATTTTTTTTGTTGTAGTCTAATGAAACTACAAATCATAGAGCTTCAACCAGAGTTGTTATTCTACCTACTATTGCACTACTTGGATTTAGTCTCCAGTATGCTACTCACTCTAGAGTCGATGCATCTTTTGTAAATCTGCTAGAAGTTTCCGTTTCATGTAAAAAATCTAGTCCATCGTTTAGTATCTTTCAAAAACCACCTCAACTCATAATATCTTCTCTAGCTCTTTGAGTTTCCCTTACTGCTTTAAGTTTTTCTTCTTCTAGTCTTCTTACTTCCTCCCTTGCTTTTTCTTGTTCTGCTCTTTCTTTTTCTACTCTTTCACGCTCTTCTTGATCTGCTGCAGCTACACTTTCTCTTCTTTCTAGTTCTCATGCTAGATCTGGCTCAAATGCTACTCTAAACATTTCATCTATTTCAGGATCTATTTCATGCTCTGCTTCTCAGAAATATGAAGTAAGGGTTGCTGATCAATCTTCTCATATTATGTACTCAACTGTGTTAGCTTTACGATCAGAGTCGGCATGAGCTTCAAATGTAAGTATTATTCTATCTTTATTTATTTCTATATCTTCTGGTATGAATACATCTAGATTTCTTTTTCCTGTTTCTTCTGGCTCTTCTACTGGGGGTCATTTACTATTTCAACTACCTTTCTTAGGTATAGGGTCTTCTTTTTTCTCTCTTTTTAGGAAAACAGGATCAGCTGCTTTTATTTCATCTGGTAAATCTTTTTGCGTTGCAAACGCTTCTACCTGCCTATGTGTAAATGCTTTATAGGAATATCTTGGTCAATCAAGTACTACTGTTCAACTTACAATGTCATCTTGTGTGTAAAAAATTGGATTTCTAAAATTATTTCCTTTCTGGCTTCTCTCGTATATAACAATGTGCAGGGTCTTTCACTCTTCTAGTTCTGGCTCACTTCAGAGTTTTAAAACTTTTGACCTTGAGATTTCTAGATCTATGCTTCAGAGTATATGAGCTTTATTAAGTTCATTCCAGGCCAAATTAAACTTAGCATGGTTAGATTGTACTACTTTATTGTCTCAAAAATATTTTAACAGGATACTCCAAATTGAACTATCAGTAGTTACGATCTCATCTCTATTTCAGTTCACTTCAAAGAATGCCGTAAAGAAGGTATTTCTTTCTTCTAAAGATATTGAATTAAGAAAATGCGGATAGAGTAACAGTCAGGCTGATGATGCAATAGCTATTCTCTTTGCATTGGTAATGTCTATAACTCATGGTTTTATTAATATGAGAGCCATCATTCCTCTATCAACTGCATCCATATTTCAGCCAGGATTCAATTGACCTATAACTCATTGTTTTGATTCTCTGCTTAGTTGATCCCATATCATATATGTAGTTCACAAATCAGCCCTTTCATTTGTTTTTATTCTCTTTATATTTTTGTAGTTTCAATACACAGAAGCAATCGGATTAGATTCCTCTATTGTATCTATGCTTGGGTTAAAAAAGTTTTTTAAACTTTTACTTAGGCTTATTAGTTTCGGGAGTAACTCATCAGGAATTTTATAAAACTTAGCTATTTCTTGAACTTCACTAATACTTAAAATAGGGATATTTTCCTTAACATGAGCCTTATTAAGAGATTCTTCTTCTAGTGCTTTATACTTTTCTTCTACAACTTTTATTCTGAAAAAATGTGCTTGTAGATATTTCCATAGGTCAGAATCCTTATCTTCTATATCACTTTTCATATCTCCATTCAACTGTTCGAACCACCAAGTAAAAAAGTCATTAGCTCAGTCATAGGTGTTTAAAAACTTGTGAGCTACAAGTGGTAAGATGAGTATATAATTTTCAATTTCTGAAGCTCCAAATCCACCTTGTATCTTAGATTTTAGTAATGAAAAAATCACTGTCTGGAATATATGTTCAGAAAAATGCATTTTTTCTTTACCCCTATCATCTCTATACTGGTGAAATGAGTTTGATAAGTCGAGAGGACTTATACTCGCTCTACTTGCAAATAACCTATAGAGAGTAGTGTGGGCCTCCCAAGCTTGCTCACTAAAAATATCGACTCGCTCTCAAATAAGTAAAAGGCATAGCTTGTCTATATCGAGTATTACACTTTGCATATCACTTGAATACACATTACTTATTCCTTCTGTTCAAAGTATATGTAAGCCCTGTACTTCTTTATGAATCCCCTCTAATTCTCATAAAATTTCTTTTGTAAGGTATTTTTCAAAAACTTGTATTCAAGGGTCTTGAAATTCGATTTTTCTCTCAATATCGACCCTTGTTGAATCTATATTAGTTTGTGTTTCGCTAGAGTAGACACTTAACCTTTTTTGAACGACCTGTATCCCTCAAAAATTTTCATGAAGATACTTCCCCCAAAGTGACGTCTTATCAAATGGGTATTCTTCGTTATGAATTGCATCTATCTGCTTGAACCATCTTTTAAATATATTTTCTCTTGCTCAGTGTGCATTTATAAAGTCTGGGTATAGGAATAACAATCATAGTATGTTTTTATCTCTACAATATCTTTCAAGTAACTGAGTATCTCAACTCTCAAGTACCATTACTAATAATAGTAGTTTTTGTTCATCTTTTATGTGCTGTTGTCACCGTACATAAGAGTTTAGATATGATTCTAACTCTTCTCGAGTAATTGTAGATTTTGCCGAATAAAGATCACTCATAAAAGGGACACTTTTACCCCTAATGTTAGTTCTGTTAGTCTGAAGCCTAGGAAATGTTCTGATTTGATTTCACTGAATAATTTTTAAACACTGTGCCTCATCTCTTAACTTTGCTCTGATAAAATCAGTTGAATTCTCAGCTATATACCTTTCTGTATCCTCTATGTCAAATTCTTCAGTTTCTCAGATTCGTTTTTGTGTTTCTTGAACTCGATCAAATTCAAAGGATCAAAAAAATCCTCTTAGTCAGTCTAGGCTAGGAAGTTTATTATCAGTTCATGTATTTGCAGAATTTGTCATGTAATTGATATATTTCTTCTCTATTTTACTATAAAGTTTGAGTTGATTCAAAAAATACTCCTTTTTGAGGGAGTATTTTATAACTAATTATGTAAAATCATCAAATTTTATACTGATTCTTCTTCTCTTTCGCTTGCAGCTGCCATTCTCGCGTTGAGTTCTTCCCATACATCTTTTGGTATATTCTTTGCTATTTTTACTTCAGGATATCGCTTTGCAGCGAGGAATGGGCCTCTTCGTGATCACTTCACTACCATCTCTTCTCCTGTTTCTTCATCTATGAGAAGTCATTTTGATGCAAGTATTTCTTCTAGGAGTTCATCTTTTTCAGACTTGATCTTCCCTATCCATTTTACTTTTGGATACTCAGATGAAGCGAGAAAGGGACCATAGCGACCAGTTTTTACTACCACAGTTCATTCTATACCGTCTGGACATGGTTTTCATTCATATTTTTTTCTGAGCGCATCAAGTGCATTTTTTTCTTCTTCTGGTTGATCTATATGCTTACACTCTGGATATCAGCTACATCCTACAAATTTTCCTGCTTTTGAGAATTTATATACAAGTTCTTCTCCACAATCTGGACACTTTTTCCCTACGAGTTCAACAACTTTTTCAGCTTTTTCTCCTGCTTCTTCTATCGATTTCTTGAGAGTACCTTCCCAGAATTTCTGAAGCATAGTTGGGTATTCGAGCTTTCACTCAGCTATGATATCAAACTCTTCTTCAACTGATTTTGTGAAACTATACTCGATCATCTGTCAGAAATATTCTTGTAAGAAATCAGTAACAGTAAATGCAGTTTCTGTTGGGTGAAGGTATTTTCTATCCTTTTTTTCTACATATCATCTATCTATAATAGTTGATATTGTAGGAGCGTAGGTAGATGGTCGTCCTATACCCTCTGATTCTAGTTTTTTTACAAGACTCGCTTCAGTATATCTGGCAGGTGGACGAGAATATGTTTGTGATGCTGTAAGGGAAATACTTTGAGCTATTTCTCACTCCTGTATTTTTGGAAGCATTCATTCTGATTCTTTTTCATCTTCTTCATCATCAGTTCCTTCGATATATAGTTTCATAAAGCCATCAAATTTTATAACTTCTCATTTTGAAATCCAAGTTTGATTTGTTGCTCTTTCAGGAGAAAAATTGTAGGTTGTGACTTCGACTATTGCTTCTTGCATTTGACTTGCAAGTGTTCTTTTCCAAATTAGTGTATAGAGCTTGAGCTGTTGAGCATCTAAATCTCACTTAAGAGATTCTGGTGTTCTTGATAGATCAGTTGGTCTTATGGCTTCATGAGCCTCTTGAGCCCCTGCTGATTTCGTAGTGTAGCTGCGAGATTTGTGATACTCTTTTCAAAATGTTTTTTCTATCATAGATTTTGCTCATGCAAGAGCTTCCTTAGAGAGATTCACACTATCTGTTCTCATATAAGTTATAAGACCTTGTCTTTCTCCATTTCCGAGATCTATTCACTCATAAAGCTTTTGAGCTACCATCATTGTTTGTTTTACTCAAAAACCGAACTTACGAGCTCATTCTTGTTGCAATGTTGATGTTGTGAAAGGTGCCCCAGGAGATCGCTTAGAATCCTTTTTAATACTTTCTACAAGTTTAAAATCAAGACTTGTTTTATGAGAAAGTTCAATAGTATCTTTTTTTGTTTTCCCTTCTTTTATGGTAGTAATATCATCTATGAGAGTAGAGAGGACTTTTTGAGCATCCTGCTTGCTCGAGAGTTTTTTTACTTTTCCATTAACCTTTGAAAATACTGCTTCAAATTTACTTCAAGCAAAATCAAGCATTACTTTGATTTTCCAACTTTCAACTGGTTTGAAGTTTTGTATTTCTCTTTCTTTTTCTACTATAAGTTTTACAGCAACTGATTGTACTCTTCATGCTGAAAGTCATTTACGTATTTTTTTCCAGAGTACTGGAGATACTTTGTATCATACGAGTCTATCGAGGAGTCTACGAGCCTGCTGAGCATCTACGAGTTTGAGATCAAGAGTCTTTGGATTTTCAACAGCTTTTGTGATTGCTGACTTTGTGATTTCATGAAAAGCAATCCTTTTTGTTGTTGTAGGATCAATATTTAGAGCGTGACATAAATGCCATCCTATAGCTTCTCATTCACGATCCTCATCGGTAGCTATCCATACTTGAGAGGCTGATTTCGCAAGTTTCTTGAGATTATTTACTGTTTTTTCTTTATCTTCTGAGATTCAATACTCTGGAGTGAATCAGTTTTCTATATCTATTCACAGTGATTTTTGAGGTAGGTCTCTTATATGTCACATCGATGCTACTACTTTATAGTCAGGACCTAGAAATTTTTCTATTGTTTTTCATTTTGCTGGTGATTCGACAATCACTAGATTTTTTGCCATAAGTTGTGTATCTATTTGTAAAAAGCTTGCCCATTACTTTATACTCAAGTTAAGTGAAGTCAAAAAAAAATAGCCTTTTGGCTACTTTTATAGTCATGCTACATTTTTTACGAGGTTTCTATTATCATATGGAAATTTATGATTTTCCAAATATCTTACGAGTGCGTAATAAGCAGACCAATAAGAGTTGTTTTCATAAATATATGAATTCCCTTCTGCTCTTCCAGGGTGAAACTCTTGGAGGATTTTTCAAAGATAGTTATTGTTGTTTATGATTGGTACCGTTCCTAGTTTCATGATCTCTTCGAGCTTTATATCATCACAATTGCAGAGCATTGCATCAATTCCTTTCATATCAATTTTGCTGTGATCATCGCTATAGCAAATGTTTTTTGCATCACTCTTGTTAATATCTTTTCCAAAAATAATAAAGTTTGCTGGAAGCTCTCAGAGACCATCTATTATTGCATTTGTTATACTGGAATCTGTAAAGTGTACTCCTATAAGTATTTTTGATCTTCTAGGGAGTGAGTAAGTACTTTTATATTCGTCTCTTAGCTCAGTTTTAGCTTGTATCAGTTCAGATATATTCATAAAAATGTTTTATATTTGTATATAAATCTATGATATCATATGTTGTTTCTGATATACAAATATTTTAGTTTGACAGAAATAGAAAAAAACTGGAGTAAATATATTTTTCACTATAATATGCGAAATAAATAAATAGTATTATGCATAAAAATTTCTGGCAGGACCAGCTCAAACTACACGAAAAACTCTGTTTCCTTGCTCCTATGGACTGATATGGTGATAGCGCGTATAGACAATCAATGAAAAGAATCGCTCCTCATATATATTGTATCAGTGAGTTTTATAGCGCTGATGGACTGATTCATTCAAAGTTTCTAGCTGACAGCGTTCTCCCTCACCAGAGTATTGAAGATCCTCTTATTATTCAAATCTTTGGAAAGGATCCTGAAGTTTTTGCTAAAGCAGCAAAAATAATTTCTGACCCGAAATATAATATAGCAGGAATAGATGTTAATATGGGTTGTCCTGCGAAAAAAGTAGTACGAAGCTGACATTGATCGAGTCTTCTTATAAATGAACAGACAGCTTTTGATATCGTAAAATCTCTTGATGAAGCGACCCACCTTCCTATTTCGGTTAAAACAAGACTCAGCTTTGACTGAAATCAGGATCTTGTCCACTTTGCCCAATGACTTCAAAAATCATGAGCAAAGCTTGTAACTATTCACGGAAGGACAGCGAAGCAGGCTTATACGGGGAATGCTGACTTTACGAATATATATGAGCTTCAGAAAAATATGGATATTCCTGTTATAGGAAATGGGGACGTAGAGCACTATGATGATGGAATGTCTAAAGTACAAAATCTTTCATGATTTATGATTGGAAGAAGAAGCTTCTGAAACCCATGGTGTTTTCTCCCTGAGGCTACTCATTCCACTCCTGAATTTTTTAGAGATGGTTGTTATCAACCAACACTCTGAGAAATGCTCGAAGCAATGGAGTTTCATGCTTCCCAGCTTGTAGCAACTAAGTGAGAGAGAAAATGATCTCTTGAAATACGAAAACATCTCGTACAATATATAAAGTCTTTTCCAGGAGTAAAAGACTTTAGAAAGAGACTTGTGACGACTGAATCTATAGAGCAGACACGCGAGACGATATCAGATATTAGAAATACTTTTGAATCAAAGCTTACAAGTAGGCCATGACTTGGAGAGATTGAATAATTATGTAATTTCTTTCCATCTTACTGCTATCATTACACAGTCTTCTAATATATATGTAGTGTGATTTGAGTACTGTGTACTAAAATAAATGTAATCACCTTGCTTACTCATTACTATTTCTTCTCATGTATCAGGAAATATTATCTTTGCTTTTCAGGAAATCAAAACCACATAAGTTCTTATATCTTCTTTTGAACTAAATCATTCTTTTATAAAACCCTTCTTTTCGTTCACCCATTTAATTCCTAGTGTTCCATTGGAGTAGTGGACTTTTTCATTGATGAAATTTTCTATTACCCATCATTTGAATTTAGGTTTTTGTTGAATGAGCTTATTAAGATTTCAGCTTTCTATATATTTCATTAGCTCATAAATTTTACGAGAATATACTCCAGCTCTCTTTTGAGATCATCTTCTTCGTTGAGAAGAAACCTCCCAAATTTCATATTTTTATCAAAATTTATGAGATCTATGTAGAGAGTCTTTATCTTTTTGTGGCTCGTTTTATAGGACTTCCCTGTGAGAAATGATCTATTTCAGAGTTTTAGTATCTGACTTATGTCTTTTGGGTTTATTTTTTGAGTTTTTAGGAGTTCTATATATACATGCGTTCTAATATTTGCGAGTATGGACTGATAGACTGCATAGAGATTTGAGTTATCTAATAAAAGATGAAAATCTCTGAAAATACTCTTCCCATTTTTATCAAGCAGATTTCAAATAAATGTAAAAATTGATTCCTCAAATTCTGGAGAAATATAGTCTTTTATATCTTCTATTTCTAGTCTGTCTCTCGTAATGAGAAGTTTATCTATTTCTCAAATGCTTTTTTCTAGGTTTCCTGACTTGAGAGCTACTATCCTTTTGAGGGTAAACTCTTCAACTTTCATTCCATATCTTTTTGAAAGTAAGTTATATACTTCTGCTTCTCATGTGGCAGAGAAGTCTTTTCCCTTTGATACCTTTGTGAGTTTTTTGTAGAAAGCCTTTCTTTTATCTGGGTTTGTGTTTGAAAATAAGACGATAGTCTCTTCTGGTACTGAGTCGACTATATCTATTAGAGCATTTTCTATGTCAGTAAGACCAGCAAAACTATCTCCTGTAGACTGAGGAAGTCACTCTAGTATCACGAGACTTGTTGGATTAAATATGCTTCTTGCTGTGAGTATAGATCCGAGGCTTTGAGCTGTATGTCATACTGGAGAAGATATATGTGTAATATTTTCCTCTCAATGCTTGCTTATAAATCACTCTTTCCATCTTAAAACTTCTTGTTTTAAGAGGTAGGAGTTATTTCATGTAAATAAATATATCATTAGACGGAAAAAAGTTTAGAGAGTTTGTCAGAGCCTGATTCTTTAATGAGATCTATGACTTCTCTTATGCTTATGAGGGACTTTTTGAGCATAACGAGATCTTTTGGTCAAACGCGCTCTAATGAGAGTCTTGATAAAAATATATCTAAGTCTATAACATGTCTGAGTTTTTTTTGAATCTTTTCAAGTAGGATAGTATCACTTTTAAGAAGTGATATAAACTCCTGTCTTTCTTTAATCTGATTGATATCTTGTAGTGGATGAAGTATTTCATTTCTTAAAAGCCTCTTCCCCATAGAGGTCTTAGTGTGATCGAGAACTCAAAAGAGAGTTCCTTGTGTTTTTGATCAAGTAGCCATATTGTACACAAGATCAAGACTTCGGATAGTTGATTCATCAAGCTGCATGTATCAATTATAACTTTCATAAGAGAGTTTATTTGCATGCTTCATGTCATGGTTTTGGTTTGCCTGTAAATATTCAAGCAGCATCGCTGAGGCCCTTTGAGCTAGATTTTTTTCCTCTATTCAAAACCCTATAAGATTTACCGTTCAAAAGTGAGCAGTTAATTTTTTATATGCATTTTCTGTTGGTGTATAGTAATAAATATTTAAGCCATATTTCTTTATAAGTATTTCTTGGATTCTCATATCATCATACATCTCTTTTTCTAGTATTACTTCGCTAGCAAATGTTTTGTATAACTGCTGAGCGCAGAGGTCAAAATTTTCAAACTCACTACACTTCCATTCACTTTTAGAAACATCAAATACAGAAAGTGCATAGTTTCATTTCCCTGATACAATCGAAACTATAGTGTTTGAATTCTCTGTATCTTCATAACACTCTCACTCGAGAGAGACAGTCGCAGGAGTCACTACTCTCTCGACTTGTCTTTCTACTATTCATTTTGCTTTTGGATCGGAGACTTGCTCTGCTATAGCGACTTTGTATCCTGCAGCTATGAGGAGAGGGAGGTATTTTTCTTTTGCATGATACGGGATTCAGGCTAATAATGTTGGATTCTCAGCATTTTTATTTCTCGTAGTGAGAGCTATTCAGAGTATTTTATGTGCTATTTTTGCATCATCTTCAAACATCTCATAAAAATCACCCATCCTAAAAAATAGTATTGCGTCAGAATACTTATCTTTTATATCCCAGTACTGCTGCATTGCTGGTGTTAGAGTCATAGACTTTTTTTAATAGAAAAGTATTTTTTTCTTCGCATCTTCTTTTTATAATTTTCTGGATCTCTATCTCTAGAAATACTCAACAGTAGTGCAAGACCAAATGAAAGCGACAAGAGACTTGATCATCAGTAACTAATAAATGGGAGCGTAATCCCAGTGAGAGGAACTATGTTAAGGTTAACTCATATGTTTATAAATGCTTGCAGGAGTATCCATGTGGTGACTCAGATTGCTGCATATTTCGCAAACAAGTCTTTACTATAACGCGCTATGAGTACTCCCCTATATCCAATATATAAGTACATGTTTACAAGTATAAATGCTCCTATAAATCCAAGCTCCTCAACTATAACAGAAAATATAAAATCTCATTGTACTTCTGGGAGGTATCAGAACTTTTGAACTGACCCTCAGAATCAGAGTCAATTAAATCATCAGCTCCCTATTGCTACAAGTGCTTGTTCTGTTTGATAATTAATAGTCTTATTTGCTATAGCTTCCTGATTGTCAGCAAGAAAATTATCTATTCTGTTTGTGATGTATCAGAGTGAATTGAGGTTTTTTCCTGTTTCAGGATCGTAATCACCAGCAAGGTATACTCAGCCTGCTATGCTCACTCATACTATAAACATAAGTCAGAGGTGTTTTATGTTTGCTCAGGCATAGAAAAACATGATAAACGAAAGAGGTATGACCACGAGAATAGTTCAAAAGTCTGGCTGCGCTCAAACAAGTATAAGTATAGAAAGTATTACGAGTGAAAAAGGAATAAATCACTGCGAGAAGCTTTGCAGGTATTGTTTATATTGCTTAAAAAATGCAGCCAGATACACTATAAGTGCAAACTTGAGAAACTCAGTTGGCTGGATGTTGAAAGGGATTCAAGGAATAGCTATCCATCAACGGGCTCATTTATACGCTTCTCAGAGTATGAGAACTACTATGAGGAGGACTATAGCGAGTCAAAATATATGTTTTGAGTATTTTTCATATACACTATATTTTACTTTTACAAGTACTCAAAGTAGGCATAGTGAGACAAGCACATGTATGATATTTCTGATAACGTAGAAGTGATTGTATGCCTCTGATATGTATCATGCTGCTGCTTGAGCGCTCGTTACTCTAAAAGATCACCATACAGAAACAGAACTAATCATAATCATTCCAAAGATTATCATGAGGAGTACTGTGAAAAATAGTGGGTAATCTACTGATTTTTGAGACATGATCTAGAGAGCAATTTGTGATAAAACTTCATTTACTTCCGGAAACTGTATTTGCAAGAATGAACGGATAAATATTATGATAGCAATTACAATAATTGCTGTAAATTCAAATGGTCAGAAACGTGTTGGAATATATTTTCTGATAGTTGTATAAATTGGCCCAAGAACGTCATGTAAAAATCTTGGTCTATATCGTATTCCTGCAAGAGTAAGCCATGAAAGGATTACATCAAAAAATACAAGATACATAATGAGTTCAAGAAATATAACTATACTAAGTATTATGAATATCATGTTTAATTATTAAGTTGTAAATATCAGTTTTCCGCTGCAGATTCCTGAGCTTTTTTCTTACTTGATCAGCTTCATTCACCTAGTTTTTGTTTTCATGCATACACTCCTACGAGAAAGTTTTTATCATGGTCTGGTCAAGATTCACTTATAAGTTCATAGTGTGGAGTAATATCTTGTTCTGCTTGAATTTTTTCTTGGAGAAGAGTTTTATAGTCTTTAAAGAGCTTATTCTCCATAATATGTGAAAGTGTAGAGTATATGTGCTTTTCTATAAAATTTTCTGCTGCCTCTATTCCTGAGTCCAAGTATAAAGCTCATATAAAAGCCTCTACAGTATTTGCAAGGATATAATCATTTTCTCTTCATCAAGACTTTTCTTCTCATTTTCAAAGATAGAGATATTTTTGAAAATTAAGTGACTTCGCTATCTGAGAAAGATTTCTTCCTCTCACAAGGGCACTTCTCATATCGGTCATCTCCCCCTCTTGTTTTTCTGGAAAGTCGAGAAATAGTCTGTTTGTTATAGTGAGTTCTAGAACAGCGTCTCACAAAAACTCAAGTCTTTCATTGTGCTCGGGGGCAAAATCATTTCTTTCATTTACTATAGATCGGTGAATGAATGCAAGTATAAAGAGCTCTATGTTATTTGCTTGCAATTCTATACTTCATAAAAACTCTGAAATACTTGTCTTACATGTCTCACTATTTATTGCTTTTTTTGTTATTACCAAAGGTAAAAAATAAAAAAATAATATCTATTATAAGATATTATTTTTTAACAGTAAGTAAAGTGCATTAATCGCAAAAAAACTCTTTCTGATCCGTGAATTTAAATTCTCAAGCAATATGTTTCTCTATATCTTTATAAAAACTATTGAGTATACCATTTACTATGTTTTTGCTATTGTCATCTCCATAATATTTTCCGAGATCTATTGCTTCGTTAATTGAGACTTTTGCTGGAATTTCTTCTTTTAACCACAGCATTTCTGTGATTGCAATCGCAATTGCTAAGATATTAGTCTTTAACATCGTTTCGAGATCAAACTTAGGAGCATACTTTTCTATTACTCCTAGGATATAATCTTGATGATTTGGTATAAGTTTTAGCATCTCACCCATGTAGTCCATGTCTGGGTCGAAATCAAATCTATCATCAAAGAATGCTTCGTTAAAAGACTCTTCTTCTAACTGAGTATAGATTCTAGCATAGAGCTTCTGTACGAGATGTCTTCGTGTCTTTTTTCTGGATACTTTCATATATGGGGTGCGGGTATATAAAATTTAAAGCGAAAAAAATCTCTCATTTCTATTTCTAGAAATAAGAGATATAAAGAGTAACTATACTCTTGTAACTTTTTGTTTACTTTTTTTAGCAGCAACTATTTGTTCTCCCTTGTATACTCCGTTTTCATCAGCGAAGTGAGAAAGACCGTTTCCTTCTTTATTAAGAGAAACTCTGTTTGCTAGCTTTTTAGCAGTAAGTTTTATCCAGTTAGTAGTTCTTTGTCTACTTCTGTGTTTTGAGTGTTTTTTCTTAGGACCAAAAGCCATAATCAGCGCGTTAATTTATAAGAACGTATTTATTACGTGCCGGATTATATGTTTTGATTTCATTTATGCAAGTTTTTTATTGTGCATTTTAGTTTTTTTAGATATATTATGTTAACATTTTTAAAGCTACCATCTTATATTTATTTTTCAGCTCTATTAAATTTAACAATGAATCTAATTCCAGAAGAATTTTCAGAAAATCCCACTCTAGCAGCACATTTAGTATGTGAACCCTTAGAATTAGACTTTAAGCTACCAGAAGCAAAATGAAAAGTATGCTCTTTAGTATGATTGAATGATGATGCTAAGGATTTTTTATCAACCAGTGTTGAGCACTTAGATATGCCAATGGATCTTTGATGAAACTATAGTTTAATATGAGAAATCATTACTACTGACCAATTACAACTCTCTAGAGTGTTTAATACTAGGTTGGGAAGAAAAAGGTGATGAGAATTATTGCAACAATTATTCTCTTTAGATTGTAATTATTTATCAATTAGATGAGCTAGATTATGATGAGACGCTAGAATAACTCATTGTTACCCTTTCCCTCATACTCTTAACAAAACTACAACAAAAGAAGTAAGAGCACAAATAGATACAATTACATCTAGACCTCTTCGTAGTTATGAAAACAAAAGCATTCACGATCTTTTATGTGGAGCTGATTGTACTCAGACATTTTGGGATTTTTGTATGACATGTCTAAAAAAATGAATCCCATTAAAACCTTAGTATAAAACAATTTGCTTTTTCTGATAATCTTATAAAATAGCAATACATATCCAGAGAGAGTATGAGAGATAGAGGCTCTATGACTACTCCGGCAACCTGTTTTCGTCAAAGGAAAAAAGGTGCTCCTTCCTCCCCTGTTTAAGGGAAAGATATAGATAAAAATAATAAATTTTATTAAGCCTTTTCCAAACGAAAAGGCTTTTTCTATGACTGAATATGTGTATTTTATTTTCTAAGGTTTTAAAAATCTATGAAACATTATATATCCGCAGAATCTGTGACTGCAGGGCATCCTGATAAGATGTGTGATCAGATAAGTGACGCTATACTTGATGCTTGTCTTAAAGAAGATCCTAATTCTCGAGTAGCATGTGAGTGTCTTGTTACTACTGGGACAATAGTGGTAAGTTGAGAAATCACAACAAATGCGTGGGTTAACTTTCAAGACATTGCAAGAGATGTAGTGAGGAATATCGGTTATGATAGTTTAGAGGCAGGTTTTTCTGCTGACGATGTTTCTGTGCAGATTCTGATTAATTCTCAATCACCAGATATTGCTCAATGAGTAGATACTGGATGAGCTGGTGATCAATGAATCATGTTTTGATATGCAAGTAATGAAAACGAAGCATATATGCCTACTCCAATATATCTAGCACATAAACTAGCTAGAAAGCTCGAAGAAGTTAGAAAAAACGGAACACTTCCCTACTTGCAACCAGATGGAAAAACTCAAGTAAGTTGTGAATACGAGGATGGAAAGCTCCTGAGAATAGCTACAGTAGTTATATCCAATCAGCATACAGCAAATGTAAGTCTCGAAGAACTTCAGGCAGGAATAAGAAAAGAAGTAATAGAGGCTGAGTTATGAAATTTAATTGATGAAAATACAGTTTTTCATATTAATCCAACAGGTAAGTTTGTCATTTGATGACCTAAGTGAGATGCATGACTCACTGGAAGAAAGATTATTATAGATACTTATGGAGGAATAGGGAGACATTGAGGATGAGCATTTTCAGGAAAAGATCCATCTAAAGTAGATAGATCGGCAGCATATATGGCACGCTATCTTGCAAAAAATATTGTAGCTGCAGGTATATGTGATACCTGTGAGATTCAATTAGCCTATGCTATAGGAGTTGTGGAACCTGTAAGTATCTATGTAGACATGAAGAATCCTTCAGTAGCTACTGAAAAAGTAGTTGAAACTGTAGAAAATAATTTTGATTTATCACAGTGATGAATTATAAAGTTTTTAGATCTAAAGAAACCTATATTTGCAAAAACTGCTACCTACTGACACTTTGGTCGTGATGATGTTAGCTGGGAAGAACTTAATAGTGTAGAATTATTTCAATCTATAGCTTAGGTATTTTGTTTTTACTATACTAGTGTGTTAAGATAAATCTATATTAGGATTTATGATTATTAATGAACGATTTAGTAAAACCACCCATAACACAAACTTGAATATCTCCTGATATTTCTGTCGCTGTAATTGAGTGAACTAAATCAGCAACTTTTGATAATTTGGATTCTACTCCTTTCTGAGAGATACAGATCGTTCAAAGAAAGCCTAGACAAAAGTATAGAGAAACATATAAGTATTTCCTTGAATTGTTAGATACTAATTGAGAAAAAGTTACTTTTGATTGTATTGAGGGAGTATATAACTTACTAACTTCTTTACATTCATCATACTGAAAGCTTTATGTTTCTAAGAGTAGAACTGAAAGAAGATATTTAGAAATTCTGGCAGAAGAGCTTTGAGACACATTTTTATCACGTTTAGGTCATTCTTGATATTATATTTGAAATATAAGTGAAACCTCTAAAGAAAAAATTTTGCTAGAACATAAGGTTGAAAATTGAATGGATTTGGATGAAGATGAGGAGTTTGAGTGAATAATTGGTAATACTAGCTATAGATCAAAATGTAAATGGATCGATAAATGAAAAACTACATATTATGTTGAGTCTGTAGATTCGAGTTGAGTAAAAAAAGTTATTCATATTGCAAAGCAGTGATATGTTTTGTTGCTTAAGCTTTTTCAAAATAAAGGAGAATTATTAAAATGTGGTTCAAAATTTCGTTCTGAAAGGGATCAGATAAGGGGATCCTTTTGATCAGATTTTTTAAACACAATTCCATGAGTGTGAATATATATTGGAGAACTAGCTGATAGTAATGATTTTTTATCAACTAGCTTACTGGTTGGAAAGATTGATGAAAAAGATCAAAAAACATTAGCTCTCCCTAATATGGAAATAACTTTCACAGAAAAAAGATCCTATAATAGGAGATTTAGTTATGTAGCTAGAGTACAGAAATACCCACTAAGTTCAAATCTAGATACTGAATGTGTTTTTACGCATGATGAAGTAAATTTATTATTTAAGTTTGCTACTGCAGAAGATGGAGTTATTGAATCTTTAGATAAAAATCAGAAACGTAGAGTTTCAGGAATTAGGCAACAATTATGAGTATGAATTATATCTTGGGAGAAGTCTATAGGTTGGTATTTGGACGATCCTAAAATAGATAGAAGTACATTTAGGAAATCATCTAGTAGTAAAGTGAAATCAAATATAAAAGAGAAAAAACTAGGAAAAAGAGAAATTCATATTCAGATTAATCAAATACTTCAATGTAACCCTTGAGAGATTTTTACAATTGAAGATATTGTAGAAATTCTAGAACATCCTGCCAGCCATAATACTCTACAAGAGGTTGTTAAGAATATTATTGTTTCAAACCCTAATGTTTCTTGAAGCATGAGTGAAGGTATAACATATAATTAAGATTGATAAAGATACTCTTCCCTATTTGCATTATACTAAAAAATATCTACAATTTACGTAGATATTTTTTATGTATAGAAATGAAAAAAATTTGTATTGTAGAGGATGATGTAGGAATTTCTACTTCTCTTAAACTCTATCTAGAAAACTCGGACTTCGAAGTACTTGTTCATGAAACATGAGTAGGGGCAGTAGAGGTAGTATTAGAAAGTAGTGCGGATCTAGTTATTTTGGATATTAATCTTCCAGAAATTGATTGAGTTCAAGTTTGTGCTGAACTGCGTAAGACTTCTGACATTCCTGTTATAATGTTAACTGCGAGATGAGGAGAAATAGATAGAATTACAGGTTTAGAATCATGAGCTGATGATTATATAGCAAAACCATTTTCTCCGAGAGAACTTCTAGCTAGGATTAACTCTATATTAAGAAGGTCACAAAAAGACGAGAATGAAGATCAGACAACAATACTCACTTATAAAGATATAAGTTTAGATGTAGATAAACTAGAACTTATTGTTTGATGAGCAGAAGTATCAGTTACTAAAAATGAGTTTGATATTTTAGAGAAAATATTCTCAGAGAATGGAAAATTGGTAACAAGAGAAAGCCTCATGAAAGAGGTCATCTGATACGATAATTATGTATATGATAGAACGATTGATACACATATTAAAAACTTAAGAAAGAAGCTTTGAGACAGAGAGGTTATTCTGACAGTGCGCGGAAAGTGATATAGATTAAACAATTAATATGTCATTATCTCGAAAATTTGTTATTGTTCTTATAATATCAGTCTGCAGTATAGCGCTTGTAAATATTGCAGCCTTTTATACTTTTTATGGTTCTTTCATAAAATTGTATCTTTCGGAAAAAATCTCACTACGAGAGACTGTAACTATAGAGTATATTAATAGTATAATAGAGAAACAAACTCTCGAAGATATTGATAATATTTTTAATGATGCCGAGTTAGAATTTTTTGAACTTCTTGATAATAGTGATGGAACCATTCCACTCAAAGATCCTGCTAATGTGAGTGTAGTAGTTGAATATCTGTCAAAAAGTGGTGTGTCTCCTAAGTATATTGAAGAAATTATTCCAGAAAATAATTTAGAAAAGATACTGGGTTCATTAAGAGACCCTAATTCTCCAGAATCACTCTTTATCAAAAGACTCTTTATTTCTCTTGTTATTACAAATATTATTGCTCTGATGTGACTTGCTATAACAGTTTTTTACTTCACTAAAACAATTATACTTCCCATAAAGAGGGCAACGTGACAAATAAAATGAATGCAACCCTGAAGTAGTGCGGAAAGAATTGATTACAAAAGAAAAGATGAAATTTGACTTTTGATAGAATCAATTAATGGCCTAAATTCGAGGCTTTCCGTTCAGGAAAAGATAAGGAGTCGATTGTTAGCTGATATATCACATGAATTAAAAACTCCAATTACTTCGATTCAGTGTTATCTAGAGTGAATTTCTGATGGAGTTATAGAGCTTACAGATAAGAATTTATCTGCAATAAGTAGTGAGATGTGACGACTTACAGAACTCGTAAATCAAATTATGGAGTTTGAAAAATTTGAGAACTCAGAAATAAAGTTAGAAAAAGTATCATCTAATCCATACGAAATAATATCTCAAATAGCAGAAACTCAGAATCACTCACTCAAAGAAAGTAGACAAGAGATAGTTCTCACAGGTTCAAAAAATATAGAGTTATTTCTAGATCCTAATCTATTCACTCAGCTAGTTTATAATATTATTTGAAATTTTAAGAAGTATGCTGGAAATGGTACTACACTTACTATTCACATAACATCAAAAAACATATATTTTTCTGACAATTGAAAATGAATTGCAAAAAAAGAAGTGTGATATCTCTTTGAAAAGTTTTATCAGTGAAAGAAGGAAAAAAGTTGAAATATTAATACAAGATGAATTTGAGTATGACTCTCAGTTGTAAAGAAAATATCTGATACTCACTGATGGGATAGTAAAATTATCTCTGACTTATGAAAGTGATTTAGCTATAATATTACTTTTTAATCTCTTCACATAACTTTCACATTACAAGCTGGAATTTCTTTAATAATCTATATCATATATTAGTTAAGAAATCCTTATTAATCATGTGGTTAAGCCTTATAAAACTACTTACTTCTAAGGATTTCTTAATTAAATAAAACAATAAATGAACTATAGATTTTTATATATCCTATTATTAGTGCTTAGTATTAACTTACTGAGCGCATTTTCAGTTTCTGCGGAAAATCTTGAAGAGAAACCTGGCACAATAAGGGAAATGCAGGAAAATATAAAGGCTCTTGAGAAGCAAAAAAGCAATTTAGAGTTCAAGTGGAGAAGTTTTAATATATGAAAGTTTTCTCTTTGAGATCTTATAGATACTACACTCAATGAAAGTGAGAAATCAACTCTTGAAAAATTAGTTATAGATTACTCTTTTCAGCAAAATAATATAAGTACTGAAAATCTTACTGGTTCACTCTTGGAGTCAACTCAGCAAGAAAAACTATATCTAAAAAGAGATTTTTATAAATCGCTTCTTGTTTATATTGATGGAAAAAAACAGTGAGATTTTAAGTTATATATTGAAAATGATTTACTGCTTAATGAAAAAACAGAAACAGTAGGGGTTGAAATACAAAGAATTCAAGAAACAAAAAACGAAAGAGTAGAAGAGATACAGACAAAAATTGAAAATAACAATAAAAAACTGAGACAAAACATACAACAAAAAGTTATAAACTCAATAAGTAGTAAATTAGAAACATTTACTCAGAATCAAAAGTTTAGTGAATTGTCATGAGAATCTAAGATTAAAGTATTCGAAACAGTTCAAGGGAGGTTAAAAGTTGAAATAAATAAATTAGAAAATCTTAAAGATGGTACAAGTATAATAGAGGAAAAGATAAATATATATAAAGTAATAATTAGTCAGTTAGAATCATATATAGAAGTTTGGAAGAAATAAAGAGACTGCAATTGCAGTCTCTTTATTTATCTAAGCTTTTCTTTCATATAAGCATTTATTTCTGTAATAGGAACTATTTCTTGCTCCATTGAATCTCTGTGCCGTATTGTTACATTTCAGGCATCATAGTTTTCACTGTCAATTACTACACAAAATGGAGTTCCTATTTCATCCATTCGAGCATATCGCTTCCCTACTGATCCTACTTCATCATATTCACAAACAAAATCCTCAGATAACAGTGAGTAAACTCTTTTGGCCTCTTCTCATAGCTTTTTCACTATTGGAAGTACTCAAACTTTGATAGGAGCTACCTTTGGATCGAGTTTCAAGTATGTTCTAGTTTCTTCTACTGTATAAGCGTCACAAAGAGTAGCAAGAGTGATTCTCCCAAGCCCCATAGCTGGTTCTATAACGTATGGAAGAAATCTTTTATTGTTTACTGCATCAAAATAGCTCAGGTTTTGGCCAGAAGCTTTCATATGTGCTCAAAGGTCGTAATCTGTTCTATTCGCAAGCGTTTCTATTTCTCACCATCCAAACGGGTATTTGTAGTCAAAGTCACCGGCTTGTTTCGAGTAATGTGGAAGTTCTTCCTGTTTAATAGGAGTAAAACGAATATTTTCTGATTTTAATCCTAAAACTTCTGTAAAAAATCGCTCTGATTCAGATTTCCATATCGCGAATGCTGCATCATCTTCTCCTGGAGTGACAAAGTACTCTATCTCCATTTGTTCGAATTCTCGGGTTCTAAATATGAAATTACCAGGGGTAATCTCATTTCTAAAACTCTTCCCTACTTGAGCGATACCAAATGGAAGTTTCCTCCTGGATGATCTTGCAACGTTTGTAAAATCAACAAATTGCCCCTGTGCTGTTTCTGGCCTGAGATACGCTTGACTAGCTCCATCTTCTGTTACTCAGAGGAATGTTTTCAGCATTAAGTTAAATTTCTTTATTCCTGAAAAATTTTGAGCATTACAGCTTGGACATGAGATTTCGAGCTCTTTTACTATTTCATCGAGTCTACTAGTCTCTGTTTTATCTCATGCATATCATCCTGGCTCTGTTGCTCCGGCTTCTATTTTACTATCAATAAGCTTATCAGCTCTAAAACGCTCCTTGCACTTTTTACAGTCCATAAGAGGATCAGCAAAACCTCATACATGTCAGCTTGCTTCCCAAACCTTTGGATTCATGATGAGAGAAGCATCCAGAAGCATCACATCCATACGTTTTTGGATAAATTCTTTCATCCAAAGATTTTTTATATTTTCCTTGAGGAGTGATCCATATGGCCCATAGTCCCAACTATTTGCAAGTCATCCATAAATTTCTGATCATGGATATACAAATCATCTATTTTGGCAGAGGTTTACAATGTCTTTCATTTC
>JAHDGX010000004.1:30795-32821 GCA_020631575.1 Candidatus Altimarinota bacterium
ACATCAGTCCTTGGGGTCTAGAGATTAGACGGTTCCACCCAATAGTTTTTCTTTTATTTCATACTTATACTTCTCTTCCCTGTTACCATAAGGGTGTCGGTGAAATATATAATTTGAAATCTAGGTAAATTATATAGTTTTTTATCATTGATCCAAATTTTCCTTGCGTAATTTTCACTCATTTATGAGATCAGCCACAGACTGTGAGAATTTATCGACATGTATCTTAAATAATTTGCATAGATTCATGCTAGAATCTATACCTCTTCACACATATTCTCACGTTTTTGTATAATCAAGAATTCCTTGGACAAGTTTAGTGGTAGGTTTTTGAATTCAAAAGTACTTTTCTAAAAATATTTTTACTCTATTGAGTGTTGTTACAACAACGTCTGAGGATTTCTCTAATTGATATCAAAATCCATACTGTTGCAATGCTCCTACTGCTTCATGATCACCAGATGTATATCTTGCTATATCTACTCACTTCATAATAACTTTTTCATCTTATCATTTAAATTAAATACTCATATTATATGCTCAGTTGTTCATTCGGTTGGGGAATCATTTCTTCTTAATTCTGCATTTCATTTTCAAGTGGATACAACCTTTCAATCTATAACAAGTAAACAAACTATATCCCCTACTTCATCACGAAAATGTTCCATTATATATTTTGTATTTTCTCAAATTTTTTGTTTCCCTGAAAGGGTAATAGATACTGTATCCGTATCTATTATGTGGCTAATTGATCAATATGACATTCAAACCCTCATATGCTTATTTAAAATATAAAAAAACTCTCTTCATTGCCCTGAAGAGAGTTTGTAAAAAGTGTATTTATAAATATTTACGCAACAAAAACTGTCCTCAGGGATGTTCCTAGGATCAGCAGCAGAGTTTGTGTAAATATTTTTTGCATAGTTTGTGTTAGGTAACTATATATTTGTTATATGAAAAATAGCTGATGAGTCAAATATTTTTATTACTTTAGTTTTATTTCAGGGCTAACTATTACTTTCTCAATAATATTAGTTTCTCAATTTCTTCTTGTTTTTAGTTCTTGTTCTTTCGCTTTTAAGTCACTTATATAGTAGCGTAATAAGATTCATGTTTCTTCATTTTCTGCCTCAAAATATTCACTAGAAGCAGCATGGAATCTATATCAATGAGGAAAGCAAATATCGTAAGGAATATCTGGAAAATAAATTCCTGAAAACTCCTTTTTTGAATCTCTTACTTCTTCTCAGTCTTTATAAGTCTTTGATCATGTATACTTATACGGAGCATATAATAATCCTGATATTTTACATGGCATTTGGTTGATTAACGCTCATCAGCGATTAACGAGTAATCTATTTCAAAACTCTCAAGCATCCTCTGAAACATCAATATATCACTCTATTTCTGTTCAATCAAAAATAAGAATAGCAAGTATAAATTCTCTTGTTACTTTTCTAACAGTCAAAGATTTTGGTTGAGTATGTTCTTTTAGCTCACAACCCGATCACTCTAATGCTTCTTGAATCCTTGCTTCTAGGTTCAATTTTTGTAATTATGAAAAATAGTCTTTTACTTATAAGGAATTATTAATAAGAGTCAAAAATAAAGCTCTTCTATTTTCAAAAACTGTTTTCAAATATGAAGTGTTTATATACTTCATATAGAGTAGTGGCTGATTCTAGATCTACCCATTCGTTCTTTGAGTGTATATTTGCGCAGGTTGGTCTTTGCAAAAGTAATGGCATTCATTTAGAAGCAAAGTACCTTCCGTCACTGGCACCATGTTCTTTTTCTATCTTTACTTCCTTTCATGCAATTTTTCTGTAAGAAGCAGCGTATGATTGTATGAAATCATTATTCGGATCAGTATACACTAGGTCTCACATCATCGAATCTACTATTCTTGCATCATATTGAGAAACAAGTAATTCAATTTCTCTGTAGAGTTTTTGCATATCCTGAAAGGTTTCTGTTACTCTTATATCGAAGTATGCCTTACATATATCAGGAATAACATTTGTTG
>JAHDGX010000004.1:32921-37224 GCA_020631575.1 Candidatus Altimarinota bacterium
AATATCCAACCTCTTGTAGCATCATCGTTGTAGTTATAATATTTTTCATCTATAATCCCATACTCATATGCAGTCATCATATAATCATTTTGCCAGTTGTCTGTAACTTGAGATTTTTCTACTCCTTTTGCCTTGAGAACAAGCTTCATTGCTTCTGTAAGTGTAATGTTATCGTTTGGTCTAAAAGTAGCGTTTTTAGCTATATATCATGCTGAAAGTGCTGCTTCAATATACTTACACCCCCAATCATTTGTTACATCTGGGAATATACCAGTACATCAATCGCTTATTGCTTCTCCAGATAGTTTCATAACTACTTTCATAACTTCTTTTCTTGTTATAGTAGCTTCTAGTCTGTATTCATCTGGATTTGAAGTTTTATCAGCAATTATAGACTCTGATGCAAGGAAGTTAGCAGCATCAAGTTCGCTCATCGATTCATATGTTTCACTCATTGCGTAACTTGATGCTATACTTAGAGATAAAAGCGTAGCTATAATAATTTTCTTCATAGTATAAATTTATGTATATAATGTAAAAATAGGATATGAAAAAAATGCGAAGTTCAAAATTTTACTGCTCGACTTATTTCCAATTATCACTATGGGTTTTTGCTGCAGCTGAAAATATCCAACCCCTTGTTGCTATACTGTTATAGTCAGAAAACTTTTGATCGATATATCAGTGGTAATATGCTGTAGAAATATAATCCTCTTCCCAGTATCAAGTATCATAGGATTTAGAAATATTTTGTGCCTTAAATATGAGTTTTAAAGCTTCTACTCTAGTTATAGAATCGTTCGGCCTAAAAGCTCTATCTGATACAATAAACTCATGTTCTAGAGCTGATTCTATATACTTGCATCCCCAGTCAGCATCTACATCATCATATATTTCCCTACAAGTTGGAGAGACTTCTTTTCCACTCATGTTCATGATTACTTTCATAATCTCTTTTCTGCTGATGTTAGCTTCTAACTTATAGTTATCAGGAGAAAGGCTTTGAGAGTTTATATATCACTTATAAGCGAGAAATTCAGCTCATTTTCTCTCTTTACTAACACTCGCAACTCAGATAGGAACTCATGCATATCTATATCACTGAGATCTACAACACTGCTGCACTGTTTCTGGGCTGCAATTAGGATCTGCCGCAAATGATGCTTCAATTTCGTTATCAGTATAAATTGATTTCCATCAAAGAGGAAGCCAGTTAGCTTTAATTGCATTTCCTTTTGTAAATTCTCCACAGAGCTTAGTCTTGGATTCTATAACAAATTCTCCAGCTCATACTATTCAAAAAGCTCCCAATAATAGTAATTGGGAGATAAAAAAATAATGAAAATATCTATAATAACTTTTATAAATCATAGATTTCTTTAAAGAGGTCATCTACTTCTTTAGGAATTTCTGGTTCTTTTTCTATATATCTAAAATCACTGAAGGATCTCGCTGATGTAGAAAATATCCAACCTCTTACAGCATTAAGATCATAATCAAGATACTCATCATCTATGATTTTTTCACTTCTTGCTTTTGATTGATATCCAGCTCTCCAGTCCTCATTTGCGTGTCTCTGGATTCATTTTCCCTGCATGATCATCTTGAGCGCTTCTATCTGAGTCACGAGATCATTTGGCCTAAATGTAGAGTTTGCTGCTATATAACCATTTGCAAGTGCTGCTTCAGCGTATTTACAGCCCCAGTCTTGAGAACTCAGGTCAGAGAAACTTCAACTACAAGTCTCAGGAACGTTTTTCTCTGAAAGCTTCATGAGCACTTTCAGCATTTCTCTTCGTGTGATATTGAAATCTAAGTTGTAGTTAAAAGGATTACTTGAGTTATCATTAATGACTCTTTTTCCAGCTAAAAAGTTTGCAGACTCTACATTATGGTTTGTATAAGCTGATACTCAGAGATATCACAGTGAAACTGTTGCAGCAATAATAAGAGTGTAAATAATTTTCATAAATATTAATTAATTCTAAGATTTTCAAGGTACGCTATTCTTTCACTCAGTGGAGGATGAGACATAAATAACTTTTTAAATCATCAAGCTGTTCTTGTTGATATTTGCATAGTAGCCATCTTATCATTATTTTTTGGTGCAAGAGCTTGCAGTTTTTGAAGTGACTGGAGAGCTGCAATCATTTTTTCTTTCCCAACATACCTCGCACTTCCTGCGTCTGCATGAAATTCTCTCCATCGACTAAACTTCATTACTACTATTGAGGCTAGTATTCAGAGCATGATTTGAAGCATAATATATGTGGCCATGTATCAAAATGCTCAAAGTTTTCAGTCAGTTCTACTGTTAATTATTTCAGCAATAATTCGCGCGAAGAATATCACAAAAGTATTCATTACTCACTGAATAAGCGTCATAGTAACCATATCTCAATTGAGAATATGAGCCATTTCATGAGCTACAACCCCCTCTATTTCTTTCTCATTCATGTGATGCAGGAGTCCTGTAGAAACTGCCACAAGAGATTTATTTTTACTAGGCCCAGTTGCAAAAGCATTAGGATCTTGAGACTGGTAAATTCATACTTCAGGAGTATTGATATTATTATTTTCAGCTATTTCTAAAACTGTTGTATACACAAGTCTTTCTTTTCCACTAAGTTCACTTATCTGCTGCGGAGAAAATGGAACAATACCATACGCTCTTTTTGCGGTCCATCTAGATATTGAAAGTGAGAAAAAAGATCCTAGAAATCAAAATATAGCTGCATAAATTAGGAGTCCAAGATACCCTTGACCTGCCATAGCCCTGATATCTATTCCAAATACTCTTTCAATTATTATGAGTATGATAGAAAATAGAAAGATTACTGCTATATTGGTTAATAGAAATAATCAGATTCTTTTAATTATTCACATATTTATCTTTAGTAATTATATAATTATGCTTTGTTTAAAGCATAGGTGTATTTTATAGTTCTAGAGATGTTTGTCAAAACTCTGAAGCTAAAGAATGTGTGATTTCTTTCTCTTTTGATACAAATTGTTGCATGATTTGTAGATCATACTTAAAATTGTGAGCTATAAGTACTATCTCTGAGCTTAGTAGTCTTTTGATAAAATCCTGCGCATGCTGCCACTCAACTTGTGGTCATCTATGCATGAGATTTATATAAAATATATTGTCTTCATCTAAGAGTATAGAAACTCCTACAAGCTGCGCTTCTTGCACGTTGAGACTCGTTGTTTCAGTGTCTATAATTATTTCTTTTTGTTTATAGATTTTATCTTCTAGTCTTTTTAACCCATCTTCATCTCCTACTATTTGAACTTTTTTTCAGAGAGAGTCCCATTTTTTCTTTTCTATCGTCTGCTTGTTTACGAGTGAGAAAAACTCAAGTTCAGTAAAATAGTCTTCGAGATCTGGGGTCCTAATTTCTTTTGGAGAGAAACTATAATTTTCCAGGTCAAATCCTGGTAGGTCCACATTACAGTCAAGCGTTGCTAATTTTTGGGATAAAAAAGCAAGTTCCTTTCCCTCTACAAATTTTTCAAGAGTTTTTCCTTTCAGCATTTTTTGAGATTCCTCTGATATACTTTCTTTTCTATTTTCTATGTCATCTATTACTTCGTATATCTTTTCTAAACTTCAAAACTCATTGAGAAGTACTTGTGCTTTCTTTGGTCAGATTCCTGCTATTCAGGGAATATTATCACTACTATCTCAGCATATTGCAAGATAGTCTCTTACGCACTCTGCTGGAATCCCAAACTTCTCAAATGTCTCTTCTGGTCCTGATATTTTCTTTCTCTGTGTATCATATATCTTCACTTGTTCAGTTACGAGAGCATAAAGATCTTTATCTCATGAAAGTATATATACTTCATTTTGAGACTCCTTTCATAGAGACTCTGCGAGAGTTCCAATGACGTCATCAGCTTCATATCAAGGAATTTCGATGATATCTATATTCATCTTTCCTATCATCTCTTCTATATCTCAAATCTGACTTCTGAGACTGTCAGGCATCCTTTCTCTTGTTGCCTTGTATTCCGCATAAAGATCATGTCTGAAGTTATTTCCTTTTGCATCTTTTATAAATACCACGTAATCTGGATTTTCCTTTACAAGCTGCCCAACAAAGAACTTTGCCATTCAAAAAGTAGCGTTTACCACTCTCCCCTCTTTCGTACTAAACTCAGGCAATGCAAAAAACATTCGGTAAATAAATGAATTCCCATCAATAAGATAAATTTTTTTGGACATTTTTTTAATGTATTATGTATTTACTCAACTATATACAGTATTTATTAAAATGAAATATTTAACATTGAC
>JAHDGX010000050.1:0-2850 GCA_020631575.1 Candidatus Altimarinota bacterium
AGGTCTCACTCGTAAAATGTGAGCTCCCCCTGCTCGCTTGCGCTCACTTCCCCCTTAGTTGAGGGGGACACAGTGGGAGTTTGAACTATAGTCTCAATCTTTTCTAAAACATCTCTCGATGAGTTTGAGAGATTATCAAAGATGATAACATCATATCACTGCTCAAGTAATAATACTGTATTGTGACTTCAGATATATCAGGCTCATCATGTGAGCAGGAGTGTTTTCATTGTGTTTATTTTATGGTATATATATGTATCATACTATTTTCTAGAGCTATCTCAAGGAGATTTAATTCTCTCATGCTTTCTAGGATTTTTTGATATCAGGCATAGTCAGACTCTTTGAGAAGTACTATATTTTGTATACCTATAGTTTTCAAGTCTTGCAGAAATTGTTCATAATTTTCGATGTCTGGTTTTGACCTGAGTAGTCACTCTGGTCAGATGTATTTCTCTATAACTTTGCTCTCAGCTCTGGTACTTGAGCTGTAAACACTTCCTATTTCTATAGTGTCTCCATAAAGAATATTTTCTCATAAATACCTAACTACTCATGTAGGTATAATTTTATAAGTCCAAGAAATACTCATATATCCATGCCAAGGAAATACGAGCGTTTCATAGCTGCAATCCTCGCAAGAATTTTCTGCTAGATAGTCTCTCACGTCCTGCCACTGCTGTGGATACTCTTGCACAGAAACTTGGCCTCTAAAGCCAAATATCATATTAAAGTTATAGAGTACTGGTGCAGCTATACTTAGCATGAGCACTATACTCGCTACATATTTTTGTATTTTAAATCGTTGTAGTAGCTCTCAAATGGCAATTATTCCAAAATATCAGAAATATATATATGCTACTATCAAGAACAAAACAAATTTTTGTGGCTCTCTAAAACCAGCGTAGTATGGTAAATACTCATACAAGAGAGCATTTAGAGGACTAAACAAGGTCTCATTGGTCACTCACAGTGAGAGTACAAATCAGAGAACTCATAGTGCTAAAAATATGTATCTATCAGAAGTTTTATTTTTATATGCGTAGATGATTCATACTACTATGATGGCCCAGATAAAGTATATCCAGTCGTTTTTAGATTCATCGTTAAATATATCATGGCTCTCTACAAATCGGTTTTCATAGTCTCACCAATACCCACGCATAGAGAGTATTTCTCTGTATGGATTTTTATCCTGTGGCAAGTTTGCAAATGCTGATTGCTGCGCGCTGTCAAAGCTCTCTATTTGTGACACGGTAGAAAATACTTTATCCTCTGGACTCGTAAATAGAGGCAGGAGCCACAATAGCTGCAAGCTACATATAGCTATAAAACCCAGTCCAATGTGTAGTAGCTGCCTGTCACGATATATCTCTCTGATATGTCAGAGACTAAATATGAGTATTACAAAAAATACAAAATACGTCGCGTGGAGTGTTGTCAAAATCAGCAGTATAGACCAGAGTCACAGTATCAGAGCAGAAACAATGGTTTTATAATGAAAGAATGACTTTGTAAAATATATAAACAGGGGAAAGAGTGCATAAAACACATATATATTTACCTGTCCATCGAGAAATCTCGAGTAGAGCATAGGATTAAAAATACTAAAACTCAGAGCAAAAAATAGGGCTGAGCTCGATTGGAGCTCTACAAATCTCTTAAAATACAGATACACCCCAATTACAGGGAGAGTAAAAGTCATGACTACGAGGAGCTTTTCTAGGAGCCAAATAGGAATACTCAAATATACAAATAGTTGAGATACCCATCATACCCAATAGTTGTTTGATCCCATTTTTGGTATCCAGCCATTGGTACTCAGAGCCTGATCTATCGCAAAAATATACCCACTTTGCAGGATGATAGGGAGGATAATAGCTCCAATAAGTCAGATAATAATGTAGTATACTAATCTGTTTTTCATGATAATTATTTTTTAAAGCCTTGGATAAAATCATATATTTCTCGCAGAGAGAAGTCATACTCTCTATGAAGTACCGGAATTAAATCTGATTTGATTTGTTTTTCTAAAATTTCATAGTTTTTTTCATCTGTATAGAGATAATCGACTTCTGCGAGCTTAAAATCTATTAAGTCTCTAAAATCACTATTTTCAAAATCAAAACCTCACTGAGATTTGACATACCAGATATCAAAAAAATCTCTGATAGCTGGAGTGCTTCGCGTGAGGGCTGCACGTACCTTTTCAGCAAGTGCTTCTTTAATATCTATACAGGCAATTGTATGCTCTCCAAAAATATCTTCTTCAAGAATTTTATCTTGATATATAGATAAAATTTTTCAGTGGTACACTGGCAATTGTAGCTTTGACTTGAGAGAAATATCAAAAATCACAGACTGCTCAGATTCATCAATACAAGAATTATATGTATAAATATATCTAGCTATCTTGTAGTCATCTAGCTTTTCAATCTTTGCAACTTTGAGTCATAATTTTGAGAGATGCTCGTATATATCATGCTCATATTTTTTTAAAAGTGTTTTTCTACTCGCTCTCCCACCAGGAAAATCAATAATAAAATCCAAATCTTCACTGAGTCTAAAATATGGATAATAGATTTTATTGAGACAAGTACCTCACTTAAAAATAAGTTCAGGAAATAGCTCTCAAAATCTTATAAGTATGTGTGTAAGTAGGAAATCTTTTTCTAATTTATACCTATTAAATCCATGAGGATTTGATCTCTCAAGTAGCTCTAAAAAGTCCTGTTTTTCTATCGATGCATATCTATCACTAAATTGCGATATCAGATTTATAAACATAATGCGTGTATTTTATTTTCTATAGTTTTAATAGCTTCTGTTAACTCACCTTTATATCTGTAA
>JAHDGX010000050.1:2860-6682 GCA_020631575.1 Candidatus Altimarinota bacterium
CTATAGTTTTCGAGGTATGCTTTTGTGACATTTTTAGGAGTTTAGTTTTATCCACTTTATGTGGAAGCTCAGTAAAACTCACTCACTCCTTGAGTCTTTCTATAAAAGCTCTTTCGGGTGACATTATTTTATAGCTATTATCATCAGCCTGCACTGTATCAATACCATAAAAAAAGCTTTCTCTTTGCCTTTTGAAAATAATCTTGTGTTTTCAGATGATTTTTTTTCCTGATATTTTGGTATTATAGATTATCTGCCAATCTGCTAATTGAGTGGTAAATCCATATAAGTTATACACTCAAAGTCAGCCATATGTATATAGGCTCCCATCCATATACAGTGCTCATACTATATATGGATTAATTATCTCTCTTCAGAGATTATTAAAATAATATTTTCCTCGCTTTAATGGAGTGATAAGTCACAGATTAGATATTTGAGAAACGGAATAATTTTTCCCAAATTTTAGTAAAATCTTCTCTAACAGTACTCTGGTAATAATTTTTTTGTCATATAAGCGAAGTTTTTCTCTTATGACTTCAATAGTATTCATATGTTAAAAAGTAGTGTATTAATATAAGATATTATATACTTTTAAACTACAAATACAAATTTATCTCCTCTCTAATTGACTCAGTCCAAGCACAACTCAGACTAGCCCAAATACTGCAAATATTTGTGTCACTCATAGCAATGAATTCCCAAGCGTATAGAGACACACTACAAGCCCAATTATCAGTACTCACAGGAGATAATTAACAGTATAGTACTCAAATGCTATAAGGGTCTTCATTACAATACTCAGATAAGCGAGTAGTCCACAGTAGGCAATGAGTGGATAGACGAGTGATACATAATCTTGTAAACCATCTTTAAAGAGTCTGAGTATCGTCTCTCCAAATATCATAAAAAATACTAGAGCTCATAGAGTCATAACTACGTAGTATCACGATACTTTTAGTAATTGTAGTTTTGGGAGAATTGATTCTTTTACCAGTTGTGGATAGTATACTGTCTCTATACTGAGCCCCAAGAATACAAGAAACTTAGCGAGTACTGAGATAGCTGCATAATATCCTGCAGTTTCACCATCAAATATATTCTTTACGATAAGGATATCTATATTCATAAATAGAGCTATGAGGATTGAAGTGAAAAGATATTGGAGTATTTGTCTTTTTTGTGTTAGGAATGTTTTTGAAATATTATTTATGTCTAAATCTTTTGTCTTGATTCATAAAAAATATTTCTGAAGAATAAAGAATCATATTATAAACGTAACTATCTGAGATATAATTAAACCTCATAAGGCTCATAGAACTCAAAAACCAAAATATACAAAAATAAATCAAGTTAAAAGTTTAAGAAAAGACATTGATGTAATAATAAGAGCTATACTCTTAAATTTTTTTAAGCTTTGAAGATAAGCATTATTTGTCATTGCAAGAAATGAAAAAATAATGGTTAACTGTACAGGAAGAAAGTAGTAATAAGGTATATTTAAGTAACTTGAAACATAAGGAAGAGCAAGTAAGAATAATAATGATACAGATAATCAAAGATAAAATATGTATCTAGTTGTCGTATTACGGTAGAATTTAATATAAGCAGTATTATCTATTTTACGAGAAACCTCTTTTACATAAAAAAGTCATAATGAGTTTGATAAAACCCAAAGAATACTCATAAGTGATAAGATACTTTGAAAACTTCAAAAATCTTCAATTGAAAGATACCTTATCATTACTGGGTGATACAAATAACTTAATAATCAAGCAATGAGTGTTGAACTAGAAAGAAAAAAAATAGAAATAGAATTTTTATTCATAAGTTTTTTTATTTTTAATATTTATATATGATATAAATAGAAGAATCCCTATTGTTCATAGTATAGTAGATATTGAAATTATAAGGAGTATGAAAAAATAACTTTGAGATTTTAAATATAAATTCATACGAATATTAATACTTCCATCTCAATTTTCTCTGTAATATTCAGAAGAATAATTAGATTTTATATAACTTGAATTCAATATCCAAGAATTTGCATAATTATTCAAAATACTATGAGTATTATCAAAGATTGGTTCTTCTTTAAGTTTTCATATTTCACCTCATTTATAAAACCTATTACTTCCTAGGCACTCAGTTACACTAGAAGCGCTCTTATTATTTAATTCTTCTCACTCTGAAATTAGTAAATTTTGGTTTACATGGTTTATTGGTTTTAAACACTCTAGTTCTGAATAGGGTTCAAGGTACAACTTCCACTCAGGGTGATATGACTGTAGAAATTCTAAATTAGTGATATCTTTAATATTTATTTCTATGTCATAGCTAGTAGGATTATTCTTCTCAACCCTAATATTTGGGGATTCAAAAATTGAGTATTTTATTTTTCAGCTAAATAGAGCAAAATCTTCATTTTCATATTCCAAATTCCAATCATTACTTCGCTTAATAATTTCACTATATACTTGCTCTCAAGTAGGCTGTGGTTTATTAATATCTAAAACAGGGTAAGAAATTGCATTTTTTTCTACTAGGATATGACTATATCATAGGTCTTTCATGTTTTCTACTATAGCATCATAGTCATCAATTTGATTTCTTCATTTTGATATATCTTTAAAATACTCTTTATATCATTCGGAAGATCAAAATACAGAAAAACCATATACTAAAGGTTTATTAGTTAAAGCATAGAGTCTATCAGATCAAGCATACCCATCGTTAAAATACATTTGTCAATCTAGTCTATGATTTGCAATAGGTAAAATTAATATATTAGACAACTCTGGTAATTTATCTAACTGAGCAATAATAGATGGGTAAGTATTAGGTACAGTAGATTTCCAATATGAACCGACAGGAGAATGTATTCCGTAGATTAAAAATGCATGTGATAAAATGTATACTAATGCAAGTTTTATATAAAGTTTATTTTTTTGCACTAATTGTAACCATAAAAATACTATGAGGGGAATAACAAAGAACATAAAATATTTTGCTCCTGAACGAAAAAATATTCAAAATACTGGCAATTGTCTAAAGTATTCGTTAAACTCAGCGAAAGGAGGATTTATAGATTTAGCGAAAAATAAAAGTACTATAATCAATATAAAAACCGGTATATAGTATTCTTTTCACCCCTTTTCTCTTCTATAAAGTAATCACGAAACTATTACTAAAATTGGTATCAACGATACTAATATATAGAAAAGAGAATTGTTATAAATACCTGAATATTGATAAAAAACAAGGTTTGGGAACTCTTTTCCTACATCTCTATGACATGTTCCACATCAATTAAGTCTTAGCAGTTGTGATAGTTCAAAACCATCTTGGTATACGCGAGATAATCATGAGTTTGTATAAGCTTTAAAATTAGGACTATCAATGAATCTTTGTGCTGAAAGAAAGAGTGAAAAAGCTGGGAGTAAGAGAACGAGAAGCGAAGTAATTCAAAGAGTAAAAATCCGCTTTAGATTACATATATTAGCTTTATACTTAATAAATGTAAAAAATATGTATGTAAAGTAACTAAATATAAATAAGTTTGAAATTAAAAATATTGAGGTAGGACGGAAGATTAATATTTCAGCAAATAGGAATAAGATTATATAATTATTTTTCTTTTCAAATATAAATTTATAGAATGAAAGGAATAATAGTGGTATTCATATATATGAAGCATAATCTACATAAACAGTAGCAAATTGAAGTATATTTATCGTGTTTATAGAGTAATAAACAAGTAAAGATCAAACGACTCAGTATAATACTTTTCCTTTAAAGATATTACTAAATAGTAAACAATAA
>JAHDGX010000051.1:0-4763 GCA_020631575.1 Candidatus Altimarinota bacterium
GCTTCAGCATTTGAAGCAGTAATTGATAAGATGCTTGCTGAATAATTAACATATCAAACAATAAAAAAGACTGAGTAATTCTCAGTCTTTTTTACTTCAGCATCTTCCTCACAAATCACTCATCTTTTCTCCAGTTCTTTCGGACTTTAGCTCTGAGTGAGAGAAAGACCTTTTGTCAGAATATTTCTTCAAGTTCCATTCGAGCAGCTTTTCAGACTCGGGTAATTCCTGCTCCAGCCTTTCCTATAACTATATATTTTTGTGAGTCTGTTTCAGTATATACATAGGCTGAGATACGTTTCATCCCTTTATCATCATCCTCTATTTCCTCTACAGCTACAAAGACGCTATGAGGAAGCTCTTCTTTAAGATTCTCAAAGAGCTTTTCTCTTATAATTTCTGATACTCTGAAAAATATATCTTGCTTCGTATAATAATCCTCCGGGAAGAGTATTGGACCGTTTGGAAGCTGAGTTTTAATAGCCGCAAGTAAATCTATAAATCACATCTTATCCTCACTCGAGATTTCAAAAACATCATCTCAAACACCTATATTTTGTACCTTTGGAAGGTCTCTTTTCGTATACACCTTATACACTGGAGTGTTAATCTTTGTGAGAATATCTGCAATATACTCTTCTTCGCTCCCACTTGGCCGAGAACTATCTATAAAATATAGTACAAGCTCAGCATCTCTGAGACTCGAGAGGGCTTGATTATTGATCTCACTATTGAATGACTTTGTTGATTCATGAATCCCTGGAGTGTCAAAAAATATTATTTGAGATTCCTCATCATTATACATTGCGAGAATCTTATTTCGAGTAGTTTGTGGGACACTACTTGTAATAGCTATCTTTTCACCTATAAGAGTATTGATAAAAGTCGACTTTCAAGCGTTTGGTCTTCAAATAATCGCTACATATCACACTTTCTTTTCCTTGAGATCTGTTGTATTTTTTAGTATATCTTGTAATTGTAGTTCTTGCATTAGTTTTTCCAGTTTTTAAAGTATGAAGCATCAAATTCATTAAAGTCTTTTCTTTCTTCTGTTCATAGGGACATAAGTTTATCTATATAGTGCGTAAGCATCCGAGCATCTTTTATATGCCATATATGATTATCTCATCATGTATCATTTGCCGTTTGAACCACAAGAGTCCCATATCAAAATATTCTTCAGAAAAGTGACTCTGTTCTGTAATCTACATTTCGTATGTTATCAAGTGTAATCTTTCTCATATGATCTCCAAAAAGTCCATTAATCCCATGGAACATAATTCTTTTAGAAGTTACATACAGAAAATTATTTTTAATACGGTATAGTTTGTACAGTATAGAGATCCCAGCTATAACAAAGAGCCCTATCATAATACTTGCGAGAATTCATCATGATATCAATCCAGATAGAAATATAGCAAATACTATAAGTTCTATTACTAGGAGAGCTATTACTATTTTTGATACTTCAAGAACTGTTTGGGCTTTTGCAGGTCAAGCAAAGTGCAGTACTTTCTCATCAACATGCTTTCCCTCAAACTGTATATGTGACCAGTTAGGCATACTATAATTTTATAAATATTTTCTGTATTATAGAGGAGCATTCTCTATATATCAAATTTGTTTTGCATATACTTTATGGTATAATTCACACTAATATTTTCAATCTAGCATCATGAAAGAGTATATCATTTCTGAAAATCTCGTTGTATGTAGCGAATATAAGATTGCTGAAGATCCTCAGTTTTGAGAGTATTTACAGTCAGAAGACTTACAAAACTTCCTTCAAGAAATAGATAATGACATACTTATAGTTATTTGATGAGATGGAAGCATGCTCGAAGCTGTTGCATCATATTATCCAAAGCGAAGGAAATTCTTTGGTATCAATTATGGAAATAAATGATTCCTCCTACATCCACAGAGTGTTCTCAAAATCTCTTCTCCCAAACTTATAAGCAGAAAATACCCTCTTATATCTCTGCGTGACGATAGCTCACTGCATTATGCATTCAACGAGTTAGATATCAAAGCTTGAGACGGAAAGATGCTTGATATGAAGCTGCAAGTACACTCAAACCATAGCCTAAACATACTCTGAGATGGGCTTCTTATATCTACTCCTGCTGGATCTACCTGATACAATTCTTCACTGTGAGGACCTATTCTCTCACATGATCTCAATTCTTATATAATCACTCCAAAAGCTTCATGGAAACCAAGAAATTTGGAATCTATTATACTTTCTAACAGCCAAACTCTCGAACTCTCTACTTCTGGAAGAGAAAATACTTGCGAAATATATGCAGATTGAAGACTTTCTGCATCCTATGATGCCCATATAGATTTAGAAATAAAGATCCTAGAGGAAGAGATTGAGCTCTATATTGAGCAGTCATACCTACGATCTTGGGATGATAAGATTCTTGTAGAGCAGGGCTTTTCTCAAAGTTAGGACAATAAAATATCTTTTGACAAATACGAGCTTTTCTATAGAATTCGCTAGCTTTTAAAAAGCATATTTTATATCCTTCTATTCACGAGTAAGATGAATAGATAGTAACCATAGGATTATGGCAAATTATGAACTCATGATGATCCTCAACCCAGAAGCTGGAGACGATAGTCTTAAGGCAAGTGTTGATGGAGTCAATAAACTACTCAAAGCTGCAAAAGCTAAGGTAGCTTCAGAAGATGTATGGGGAGCAAAAAAGCTCGCTTACAAGATTAACGGAAGCGAAACAGGTCACTACATACTTTGGACTCTTGAGCTTGATGGAAAAGCAATCAAAGACATGAACAGTAAGTTTAACCTAGATGGAAACATTTGGAGATATATGTTCGTAAATCTTGATGCTTAATTCATTACATAGCTAATATGAGAACCGTTAATAAAGTTATCCTCATAGGAAATATAACAAGAGATCCTCTTGTAAAAACAACCGAAGGAGGAAAAAAAATGGCAATGTTTACACTTGCTACTAACAGATATTACAAAACTGCTGATGGGGAAAATAAATCCGAAGCAGAATTTCACAATTGTGTTGCATGGTGAGCTCTCGCAGAAAGAGCTGAGCAGTTCCTCTCAAAAGGAAAGCTCGTATATATCGAAGGAAGACTCAAAACTCGAGTTATAGAAAAAGAGGGGTGAGAAAAAATCTATAAAACTGAAACTGTTGCTGGAAGTATGATCTTCCTCAACAAGAGATGAGAATTTGATGACAGTTCATCAGATGATACTCTCTCAGCAGATATAGATGACGACGATATGTTCTAAATATTATTTCAAACTATTAAATTATGTCTACTAAAAAAGAATGTCCACTCGAAGGACAGAACATCGACTACAAAAATGTAGAACTTCTCAAAAAATATATTACAAAATTTGGGAAAATCGTACCAAGATACTACTCAGGAGTATCACTCAAAAACCAAAAAAAGCTTTCACAAGCTATTAAAAGAGCAAGAATTATGGCTCTTATCCCTTTCGTAAAATCTTACGATCCAAACTTCCAAGGGTAATTCCTAAAACAAATTAAAAAACACAGAATCAATTCTGTGTTTTTTAAAGTTTATTTTTTAAATTCATTTAATAATAACTTGAGCTTATTTATGACCACATTTTTATTTATTAATAAAGATATAAAAAATATAAGTATTAATAAGTAATAGGCATTATCATTGTTATATATAATTATTCAAGTAGCACAGTAGAATCATAAGATTGAATATAATAGATACTCTTTATTTATAGACTTCTTGTTAGTGATTATATTTCACTTTTTATTCATTCTTCAAGGATAAACAAAGTCTCGAATCATATAAACAAGCCAGAAAATAATTATTCCTGGAAACTGAAAAAATAACTCAATACCTTCTGCTCAAGTATGAGATTGATACCCGTAAAATATCATAGGAGTTACAAGTAAAAATATGCTACTAACAGGATATATAATAAATCTTAGGAATTGAGATTGAAATAGAAACGATAAATTTCTTGAGATAAAAAAATTAAAAAAGGGAAAAATAAAAAGAAAAAGTATCATAATTGATTAGGGTTAATGTATAAATATAAAAATTAGAAGTACATCCAGAGTTTAATTCACATATATACTAACATAGTTGGACATCTATTACAAGTTCAGTCTAATCCTGTTATATTGGGTAAAATTTTTACAAAATTCTTACACGTACTGGATATCATACCTGTACGTCAATGAGATACCTTGGTATATATGGGACTCGCTTGAAACAGTAAATATCTATAAAATTTCGACAAATATATACTCAGCCCTTTCATTGAACAATCAAAAAAACTCAGAATTAAATCTGAGTTTTTTTGTGTTTTACAGAATATCAGTAACACTACTGAGTCATTTTTAAGATTCAAATTATCTTAGTTCTGGTAGTATGCCATTTATTCCAACAGCATAGACATGTCTTTATGTTTCCTATAATAAAGCATTATGTTTTTTCTCAGTATAGAATCTTTTAGAGGTAAAGGTATCTCCTCCCCATGTATAAAATCCAGGTTTTGAAGTTGAGAGAGATTTCATTTTTTGCCCATCTTTATTGAGCATTGCCAAGAAAATATCATGATCGCTATCATAGCAAGCTAATGTGAGCTCAAATGGTACTTCTCACCCAATTTTAGATATATAGCACCCATCTCCTAGGATTCTTCATCACCTTACAATAGCTACATCTGGAGGAAAATCGAGATTATATGCAGGCATTATTATAGCTTGAACTGACTCTGCAAG
>JAHDGX010000051.1:4863-6632 GCA_020631575.1 Candidatus Altimarinota bacterium
ATAATATCTGATACATGTCGAAACACAAAAGAGACAAACACATAATCAAATTTTTCTCTTCATACTCATGATATATCAGGATAAAGCTCTAGTGGTCAATCAAGTCAAGAAAACTCATCTATAGATTGTAATCTCTGTTTGAGTAATGCAATAGTTGAATCTGCAATATCTGGAGTCCCTAGGAGTCCCTCTATATATCTTCGTGTAGATCTCACTGCTCAAGCATACGATTTAGGGTCCTTATATACGGGATCTATTCCAACTAGTTTCTGGGCATTAGTGGTGGCTAGGAGCCTCTGCAGCATAAGAGGGGCTCATGATCATACATCTACGATTCTTTTATTATCAAAATCGTCTAGATGCAAACCACTAGCATCAATCAGCTCTTCCGGAGAAAGATGTCATATACATGGGATTAATTGTTTCATATATACCTTATCCTTTTAAATTCTTTCATTATTTATTAGTTTTTCTTAGATGACTTTTAACTAATCTGTATATATATACTAAATTTCTATACCATCCACTATCATTCATTTTTATTATATCTGGTATAGTTGATGTAATGTCAGTAATGATTATTTTGACTACACCATCTTTGTTTTCTACCACTTTAGCATTTTCTAATATAGGAATTGCATCATGTACTCATTTATTCCTAGCCCATAAATAAACTTCTAATGAAAAGAAGTTTAAAAATTTACGGAATTCTTCGTCATTCTCCTTAGCATCTAGCTCGTCAGACATTGTATCTCAAAGAATAAGCTTAGGTTCAGTTACTCTTCATAAACGTCTATATTTTCTACCTTCTCATATAAAACTAACTTCATAAGAAGAGTAAGGTATGTCTAAAACTTCTACAACAAGTTTTTGTACTCTTTCTCATTCATAGTAGACTTCCTGATCTCACGTAACAAAAGTTTGAGAACCTAACTGATTCTGTAAGGTAGCATATCTCAACAATCAAAGTTCTGATACTCTCCAATAAATCTTTTGAACAGTTCAATTTATAGGGTTCGCATAGACATAACTTTCCTGTCTATCGTTTTCAGATATAACTGAAATGCTCTTATTTCACTGATTCAAAATTCCACCTTAATTTATTAATTTTAAATAATTATATAATTTAGTCAAATATTGCAAGTTTTTTCCTTGCAATTGCGTATTTTCTCCCTATAATCCACGCGGATTAGAAGCTCTCTGCATATTTTGAGAGTATTTATTTTTTATATAGAATGTTATGTCATTTAGAAATATTGCGATTATTGCCCATGTTGATCACGGGAAAACAACACTAGTAGACGAACTTCTCAAGGCTGCTGACGGTTTTGATGAGAGAGTTGGTATTGAGGAAAGAGCTATGGACTCAAACGCTCAAGAACAAGAAAGAGGGATTACTATCTACTCTAAAAATACTGCTATTACCTACAAAGGAAATAAAATCAACATCGTTGATACTCCTGGGCATGCCGATTTTGGTTCTGAAGTTGAACGTGTTCTGAGAACCGTTGATTCTGTATGTCTCGTGGTAGATGCATATGAAGGGCCTATGCCTCAAACGAAGTTTGTACTCAAGAAATCTCTTGAACTTGGTCTTCACCCTATAGTTGTTATCAACAAAATGGATAAACCATCAGCAAGAGCTGACTGGGTTATCGATCAACTCTTTGATCTTTTTGTACAACTTGGAGGAACAGATGAGCAGCTTGAAAATCTCAACAATCCAGTGTACGCAATCGCGAGAGAAGGTCTTGCTTGGGTAGGAGAAG
>JAHDGX010000052.1 GCA_020631575.1 Candidatus Altimarinota bacterium
AGCTGGTTTTCAAAACACTCTTTCATAGAGGCTATATCCATCTCTGGAGTAGAACCAATGAGATTTGGCATCATGTGCGCTACAACTTTAAATCATGCATCTTTAAGCATCTTTGTTGCTGCAATAGATTCCTGATTTCCATGACCTCGTTTATTTAATTCGTTTATGCTGTCATCTGTTGTTTGGTATCAGATTTCTACTCTCGTGACTCCGTAGCTTCTGAGCCTGACTATTTCCTCTGGAGTAATCCAATCTGGACGAGTCTCGATTGCCATCCCGATAACTCTCTGAGCGCATTTTTGATTTCTTTCAAGCGCTTCATCCAGAGTTTTAGATTCATACATCTTAAATCACTTTTGGAGCTTAAAACTCGCAAACCTATCATGTGCGTAGTCTGTTTTTTCGATATGAGGTTTCATGTCTGCGTAACTATTAAACGCATCATAGATTCATTTAATAAACTCTTCCTGATATTTTTTAGGATAAAACGACCAAGTTCCTCCAATAATCCTAACATCGTTTTTTTCTATTTTATGACCTGTTACTTCGAGAGCTCTCAGTCTGTTTTGTATTTGCATGACAGGATCGAACTTGTTGAGCTCTGCTCTCATCACTGCTGGTTCATGAGGTATATATGATTTTGGGAGTCACTCAAAAGTTGGACAGTATACGCACTTCCCAGGACAACCCCAAAACTTTGTGAGAAGAGAGATAACGGTTACTCCTGAGAGAGATCTTACTCCTCGCTTTCGCAGGAGTCTCCTCATAACATCGTCTTCTCAGAACTCCTCTGCTTTTACACGTTCATCATACCTTTCAAGAATCCTGATACTTGGAAATGGTTTTGGAATATCATATCCCTTATAAATGTCATTTTTAACTTTATGGAATGCTTCTTTTGAAAAGTTTGGATTTGTAGCTAATTGCTTCCGTCATTCGTCTATTATCTTATCGAGAATTTCTTGTGTCCTATCCATGAGCATTAATATTTTTAATGCATGGATTATAGCGAAGAGTAGGTTTTTTTCAATAAAAAAGAGCATCTATTGAGATACTCTTTTTTCGTTTATTTGATTTCTATATCGAAGAGTGAGTCAGGCATTGAATTATCCATTTTTATATAATTTCATTTTGTGATTCTTTCTAAAGAGTCATTTCTTATTGTATATCAACTTACCTGGTAAAAGGCTCGAGTTTTTCACTCTGTTTTTAAAGAATATGTTCTAATATCATAAGGTATTCACATTTTTGAAATAATAGGACTTCCGTTAAGATTTAGCTCGTTGAAATTTATGGTTCAGCTGTAGAGGGTCCCACTAGCAGTTTTTACTACTTCTTTATTACTCACATAATTATCAAGAGATTTTCATGATGAAGTAACGTCAACTTCAATAGCAGATGCTATAGTTCGTAAGTCAGAGCTTGTAGAAATATTGATAAGAGTCGCTTCCTGCTGAGTATAAGTGTTATTTCAGTTTTTTAATTTTTCGAATTTTTCACGTGCCTGTTTTGCCCTTTCTTTTTCTATGATTTTTTTGTTTATTTTTATAAGAGTATCAAGATTTTTTTGCGGGATTACATTTGCAGGAGTTTCAAATTTTGATTCTGGAGTATCTGATAGAGTAAAATTATAATTTATTGACTGCTTTCCAGAAGCAATATTTGGTATATTTAAAGTATAGTTAATGTCTCACTTTACGAGAGAAGGAGTAGTTTCCATGTTCCAGTTTGCTTTTATGTCTCAGGTAATCGGAGATGCATTTGCTCACATCGTAAGTTCTCCTGAAAGTACCATACTTCATGTATGTGTTGTTTGAGTAATATTTCAAGAAGTCTGTAGTATTGCTTCTCATGTTATACTGAGTGGATCATGAGAAAACATATTTGTAATCTTGACATCATATGATTCAGGGAGGAAGCTTGCATTCATAGATCCATTAATCTTTACTCCTGCAAGCGAATCTAGTCTCTTATCTTCAAACTCCTCAGGAGCTACAAAAGAATAATCTCACATAATTTTTGTATCTTGGAGTGTTCAGGTAAGTGTCAGATTTGAATCAAAATTATAACTCGGTATATCAATATCTACGTAACCACTCATATTATCTCATAGTTGTTCAATAAGCATTCAACTTCCTGTTACAGTATCATTAATAATCCTCATATATACTTTTGTTGATTCACTTTTTGTGAGTGAAAAAGTAGATTCTGCCCCTACTTCAAAATTAATCTCGATATCAGATGATTCAGGAGCATTTACGAGAGCATCAAACACATAATGTACTTTTGTAGTGTTAAGCTCAATGTAAAAGTTTGAAATTTCATGAACAGGGCTTTGTTTAAATTTTTCTATGAACTCTATATATTCATCTCTATCACATGCTTGGTAACTACTCTTAAATTTTTCATAGCTAAATGAATTAGACTTAGGGTATCTACTAATATCTACTTCTCATTCTGCTACTATATCTACCTTCATTAAAGTACATATAGCTTGAGAAGGAGCTAAGTGGTATTTAGTTTCTTCCTGCCTATGGGCCGAAAAAACTACTTCATTTTTTAAGAATTCTGTAATTTCTTGTTGTAATTCGGCTGTTTCAGCTCCTTGTGATGTAAGCTGCGCTTCTATAATTGAATAGAGAAAATTTTCACTTAAGTTTATATATTTTCATGAGTCTCATAATTTATTGAGAGTCATAATTACTTCTTCTGGAAGTATCTCAGATCAGAGAGAACTGAGATCTGTTTTAAGATTTTTTACTTGTATGTATGATCATGAGGCATTCGCTAACATATGGAGAGTATCTAGATTCATGCCTGCAGTGATTTGTTCTCCTAGCATCTGAGCCGATCAGCTCATAGTAAGTCATTCTAATAATAAGTCTATTCATGTTTCATTATATTGTAAATCAATAGTGTCTACATTCATAGATCATCCTCCTCCTCAAAATGAAGAGTTAGCATCCAGACTGAATCACATTACTCCATTTATTTTCTGAGACTTAGACGCATTTATAGCTTTTTGGTATTCTTTTTCTATTTCATCTACAGCTTTCTTTTGTAGAGTCAGTATTTTTTGATTTACTTCTTCCAGAGCATAACTATCACTATATCAAGGAGTAAAAATATTTTTAACTGCTGGAATATATGTGTATGCAGCAAATCATGCTCCACCTATAATTCAAAGAATTATAATAGTATAAAAGAGTCTTTTGAGAGTTTTCTTCATAAGTGTAAATAAAAAGGTATCTTTTATATTAAAACATAAAAAATACTTTTTGTAAATATTTTAAGCTTAAACTCAATAAAATAGTTATGAGAGAATTTTTTCTGTTTCTCATAATAACATTTTTTCTATCACTGCGGCTGATTCTTCACTTTGAAATCATGCCGCTTGTTTGTGACCACCTCCTCAGAAAATCTCGCATATACTTGCAACATCGTATCACTCCTGGGACCTCGTTGAGATTTTATTTTCTCAGGTCTCTAGAGGGTAGAGAAGAAAAGCGACTTTTACTCCTTCTATGTTTATGAGTATTTCTGAGATAAATCATTTAAAGCAGCCGGAGAGTTCGGACTCGTCTAGTCATAAGTCACTCAGTGACGCTCTATCAAGCACGACGGAGCAAACAGTGTCATTGTAGTGATAGGTGACATGAGAGAGAGCATATTGCCACACTTTCATCTGATTTTTACTTCGTTTTTTATATAATTCACTGATAGGAAGCCTAAAGTCTGCTCATAAATCGAGTAAAAGTGCTCAAGCCCTCAGTGTACTTGAACGAGTATTTGTATTGAAATACATATTGCTATCAGTTTGAAGACCTGTATAGAGAAGTGTTGCAGCCTGCGGAGACACAAACTCTTCGTATCAGAGATACTCAGTTATGATAGTAATAAGCTCACATACACTGCTTGCATGTGGATCGATGATATTTGTGTTTCCATATCCGGGATTTGATACGTGATGATCTATGACACATAGATGCTTTTCGTCAAAGACTTCTTTCCATGTAATATAACTTTCCCCAAGCCTCCCAGTATCACTTGAATCAAGAGCAATAATGAGATCTGGGTTAAATGCTTTCACATCTAGATCTGGCTGTATGATATCTGTATGTCATGTGAAGTGAAGCATATCTGGTACTGGAGCATCGTTGATAGCTTTTACATCTTTTTTCATGGCTCGCAGCATCAAAGCAAGTCCTCCGAGACTTCCCCAAGCATCACCATCCATACGGATATGATTAATAAGCAAGATTCTCCTCGCTTTTTGTATCAGTTTCCCAAGTTTTTGTATTTCTTTTTCCAAGATTGAATGATAAGAGATATTTATGTCATAAAGTATAGAAATATTTTATGAAAAGGGAAGGATTAGTTTTTTCGATTTACATATCATCTCTCTTCTAATATTTTTCTTTCTAAACCTTGTAGGCTCTGAAAGAAATCTTGAAGTATCATTTGAATACTGGCATTATGTGTAAATCTATTGGTGTCAGTTCTACGCTCTAGTTCTATTCAAGACATAACAGAATTAGGTATAGAATGATCCATTCATGCAGATATTACACATGGGGCTGTTCCTAAGTGACTTTTTCTTGAATGACTTAGATAAACACAAGCACTATCAGCTTTACTCATAATTTGAGTAAACCCTTCTCATTTCACCTCTAAGAATGTAGTATTTTCATCTTCAAATAACTCTTCACTCGGTTTATTTCAAGTCAATCTAGGGATGATATTTATTCCAGTAAATAAATGAGAATATCATTGTTTGATATATGTTTGAGTAAATAATATAAAAGCTTCTGCAATTTCAGGATAATCAACATATTGCCCATAACGTAGGTATATATTAAGAGTGATACGAGGTAGTTCAGGGCTTACATACTGAAACTCTCTTTCTTGCTCTAACAGAAAAATACTACAAACTTCACGCAAAAATTCAATCTCACAAAAATCTGGATTAGATTTTACCTGTCTTGCTAGCATTTCTTCTAAAAAAGTACTACAGACATTTTGTCCATGCGTATGTCACATATATCTATTTATAGGAAAACTTTCCATCTCTCCTTTTGAGCCAAGAATAGAAAGTATTCGCTCAAAAGAATTATCGTGAGTAATGTCTATCATTCTTCGGAATTGTGGATCTTCCAACATTTTGGCTACGCTTTTCTTATTATATTTAGTAAGTAAACGGGATAAGTTTATGGAATTTATGTTATCATATTTATTTCTAAAAAGAATAACCAAATCTGCTATCTCTAGAACTGCTATTAAATGTTCACTTATTCAAGCTAATTCAATTCATGTACTGCGACTTCTTAGGATCTGGCCTCGTTTTTTATGGGAGAGATATTGTAAATCACTCCCTTGAATCAGATTACGTAAATCTCATCTAAAAACCATAGGATATAATTATATTGATAATTAATATAATAAATAGTCAATAAAAATCAAGACGTAAAAAAAGACTCAGTGTTTTGGGTAAAATTGACTGAGTCATTATTATGTCCAGATTCACTTCCTGAGACTATTATTTTTAGTTTATTCGTCCAGGGGAAAAAGGATCGGTTTTGAAGTGCTAATCCTGGCTCTTCGATGAGAATCATAAAGATTCTTTCGAACTTTCTGATTCTCTAGAATCTAACCTCCCTTGGGTAATTATTTAAGAGTTATTCACCATACTCTTTTATTTTTATTTTGGTCTAGACTGGCTAGATAAATTTTTTGTTTTTTTGATGAGTTTTTTAGCGATACTATTTACTGCCCAATCTATCAGAAAAGTGATAAACTCAGCAGTAAATAATATCTTTTCTCATGTTTTTGTTTTTATTTTTGTGTTTTAGTTACCTAAAACAGTGTTTTTGTGTTTGGGTTACTTATTGGATTTCTATAAGGCCCGACTTGAGAAGTAAGATTCTGATGTAAGGAACATAAGTAAATTACAGATGTAACTTACATAAACAATTATATAGTATTTTTCTCTTTCCTTCAAAGATTCACACAAACTTTCTCAAAAAAACTTTTCATATTTTCATTTTTTCCTTATAAATAGGGAAGAACTAATGTGTGTTTTTTGTGAAGAAAAATATTTTTAGTGACAAAAAATCACTCAAAAATCACATAAAAATCATGCATTTTTCATACACTTTGTGCAAATAAATGATACAAAATTAAGGTCAGTTTAAGATTTGTTGAAAAATAGTTAAATATATAAAATAATACTTTAAATAAGCGATGAAAGATATAGATTTATACAATCAAACCCAGAAGTACATCCAGAAGGAAATATCAACTTTTTCACAATGAGATATCGAAAAGCTAGGAAAAATAATTGAGAAACACTGAAAACTCTATTA
>JAHDGX010000005.1:0-31245 GCA_020631575.1 Candidatus Altimarinota bacterium
CAGCAGGTAGTAGAGTACGATAAGATTTATCATCATACACTCAAGAAACTCTGATATGAATGAACGTTTTGAGAGGTACTTAAGCAAAAGCCAAAAGAGATTCATAACCTAGATGAAGTCTGGGAGCTTCACAAGTTCCGAAATACTCTTGTGCATGAGCTTAGAGATCTTGATGAGAGATTTGTTATGAAACAAGGAAAAAGATACAAAGCAGTAGTTGAAAAGTTTGTAAAACGAGTAACAAAATAATAAAAAGAGCCTTCTGGCTCTTTTTATTATTTCACACTCTCACTTACAAGTATTTTTTCAAATTTTGTAAAAGATTTTACTTCATTCTTTATTGCAAAGAGATCTTCATCCCTTCGGATTTTTGCTATAACCTTGAGATGAACATTTTTCTTATCTTCTTTTATGTGCTTTGATAAGACGCTCAGAGGGAGTTTTTTTATTTGTTTATATATCTTTTGTGCTTCATCATCTTTTTGTGGAAACCAGAGCTCTATGGTACAAAAACGGCTAGAAATGATATAACGTTTTTTAAACTCTGCTATAAGTATCAAATCTATGAGTATGATTGCAGTGGCTGCAAATGCAGCAAAGTATAACCCAGCTCCAACAACGAGACCAATAGCAGCTGTCACCCAAACATTCGCAGCAGTAGTAAGACCTCTTGTGTCTACTCAGAGTTTAATAATAGCTCAGGCCCCAAGGAATCAAATTCATGAGACAACTTGGGCAGCTATCCTCCCTGGATCATTGATATTTGAGTTATACATCTCAGGAACAAGTATAGAGAGTATCATGAGAAGACATGATCCTACTCAGATGAGTACATGGGTTCTTACTCAGGCTGGTTGATGCTTTAGTTCTCTCTCCAAACCAAGTAAAAACGCGATTACGAGCGTTACGAGAAGCCTGAGGAGTATTTCAGAATTTGGTATGATATCCATAGAGATAATAAGTATATAATTTGTCCTAGTATAATAGTAGCATAATCTCCTCTATAAAGCGAAAAAATGATCAAAAAAACTTTTGACCTCAGCATTATATTTTATATACTTCTTGAGCTTCAAAAATTTGAAGCACATTTTTGTGTATACGGTGCCCGTAGTTCAGTTGGTTAGAACGCCAGGTTGTGACTCTGGAGGTCGAGGGTTCGAGACCCTTCGGGCACCCCATATATACATAAAACATCTTCAAAATTACATAGTGGAAATTTATTTCAAATTTTTACTACCTAATTTTTAAGAGAAATTCTCGGATTATATTTTAGAAAAAATTAAGCCTTTGCTCTAAAATATATATTGTGACCATTGGTCAAAGATGATTGCGCTCATCTAGTAAGGATTTCACTATTTTATTTTTTAATTTTCGAGTAGATATGGCTACAAAAGCTGATATGACTCTATTTCAAGAGTTATTTGAAAAATCTCCAGAAATACAATACCCAAAAGATGGGGATGTTATTACTGGTACGATTGAAAAGATCGAAAAGAAAAACATTCTTGTAAATGTAAATAATCAATTTACAGGACTTGTTATTTCAAAGGAACTTGGGAACAGTGTTGATTTTGATGCGCTCGCTCCAGGGCAAGCAATTGATGTAATGGTTCTTGGTGATAGTGTTGAAAGAGGTCTTCTTATTCTCTCTCTGAAAAGAGCAAACCAGATTAAATCTCTTAACACTCTGAACTCTAACTTTGAAACAGGTGAAGTTATGACAGTGAGACCAACAGAAGCAAACAAAGGGGGGCTTCTTGTTGATATTGATGGACTTAAAGGGTTTATCCCAGTTTCACAGCTCACCCCTCTTCATTATCCAAGAGTTGAAGGTGCTGATCCAGAAAAGATTCTTGAACACCTTGAAAGTCTTCTTGCTGTTGATTTCCAAGTTCGAGTTATCAATGTAGATGATGGAGGAAAGAAAATTATCTTTTCTGAAAAAGCTGCAATGGAAGAACAAAGAACAAAAGCCCTTGAAACTCTCAAGGAGGGGGATATCGTTGAATGAGTTGTTTCAGGTATTCTTTCATACGGTCTTTTCGTTACATTTGATGGTCTTGAGGGGCTGGTTCATGTTTCTGAAATCGATTGGGGACATGTTAACAATCCAGGAAAATTTGCTAAGGTTGGTATGAAAGTGAAGGTTAAAGTTATTGGTCTTGATAGCGAAAAAATCTCACTCTCTATCAAACAACTTAAAGATAATCCATGGGATGTTCTTTCTAAAAAAGTGAAAACAGGAGATACTATTAAAGCTCCAATTTCAAGAATTTCTCAATTCGGTGCATTTATGGATCTCGATGGTGGTATCCAAGGTCTAATTCATCTTTCAGAAATTTCTCATGGTGTTGTAAAAGACATCAGAGATCACGTGAAAGTTGGAGAAGAAGTTGAAGCAAAAATTATCAATTTTGAACCAAATAAAAAGAGAATCGGTCTTTCACTCAAAGCTCTTACTCCAGCTCCAGAAGGAACTAAAGAAGATACAAAACCAGTGAAAAAAGAAGGTCCTTCAGAAGAGGATAAGATTGATGCTGAAGTTGCTGAAAAAAAACCAGCTGCTAAAAAGGCTCCAGCTAAAAAGGCTCCAGCTAAAAAAGACGAAGCGGAAGCTTCATAATAATCCCGAGTTTATAGTTGTAAGCTAACTTTGGTTAGGCAGCTATGAACCATTAAAGTCTCATTTGAGATTTGTATATTTAATAAAATTATATCATGGATAAGAAAATGCTAACTGATATGTTCGATAATCTCTTGCATATTGGGAATAAAACAAACTATTGGAATCCACAAATGAAATCATTCATTCACGGTTCTAGTAACGGGGTACATATTATTGACCTCACTCAAACAGTTTCACAACTTGAGAGTGTGGCAAATGCTATGGCTCAATATAAAGCTGATGGAAAAAAAATTCTTTTCGTAGCTACAAAACTTCAAGCAAGAGACGCTTTTGCAAAGCTTGCAATCGACTCAGGAAACTTTTACGTAACAGAAAAATGGGTTCCAGGTCTCCTTACTAATTTTAAGACTATTAAGAAAAGAATAGGAACATACCTACAACTTCTTAGAGATAGTCAAGGAACAGGGTTTGATATGCTTACGAAAAAAGAAAAAGCAGGAAAACTTCTTGAACTTGAAAAGCTAGATAAAGCATTTAAATGAGTAAAAGAGATGAAAAAATCTCCAGATGTTATATTTGTAGTAGATGGAATATTTGAATCTCAAGCAGTAAAAGAGGCAAAGTCACTTGGACTTCCTTGTTTTACTATTTCAAACACAAACGGAAATCCATATGATGTAACTGATGCTATTCCTGCGAATACTAACTCAGTAAAATCACTTGATTATCTTGCTGCTGCTATCGCTGACGGGATGAAAAAAGCTCCAGTCAAGAAAACTCCAGCTCCTAAAAAAGCAATTGAAAAGAAAGCTCCAGCTGCTAAGTCAGCTGCTCCAGAAAAAAAAGCTACTCAAGCTCCTAAAAAAGCTCCAGCAGCAAAGACTGAGGAAAAATAAATTAAACATTTTTCAATCTTTTCTTATACTAAAAGAGTCTTTAATTATGTAAAACAAATTGTATGGCAAAATCTACAAAGAAAACAACAAAAAATGTTGTTGATAGCATGGGGGTTCTAAATAACGCGAATATGGTTCATGCACTGAGCTACTTTCCTTTCTTTATTTGACCTGTTGCAATGTATTTTCTTGGAAAATCGGACAAGAAGAAAGCGATGCATCATATAAAATATGCTCTTCTTATTGCAGTTGCTGTGTGTGTATTATATATACCACTTGATGCCTTCTTTGATAAGCTTGTTTCATACGCGTATATAATTTGATCTGGATATCTTGCTTTCAAAGCATATTCTGGAGATACTGTAAAGATTGACTTTCTTGACACGGTAGAAGAAAAGATTGCAGAAAAAATAAAATAAATCTAAAAACACCCATAATATTTACCTTTCTTTAGAGAGGTAAATAGGGTTTTTATATAATAAAAAAACGAACTATGGCTGTGACTATGGAATTAATAAAAGAGCTCAGAGCTCGAACAGGTATTGGTATGATGGAGTGTAAAAAAGCACTTACTCAGACTGATGGAGATATTGAAGCTGCAATCGAAGAACTCAGAAAAAAAGGTCTCGCAAAAGCAGCAAAAAAAGCAGATAGAGAAGCTCTAGAATGAGGGATAAAAATTATCTCAGAAGAAGGAAAAGCATATGTTGTTTCTGTTTCTTGTGAAACAGATTTTCTTGCTATCTCAGATAAGTTTAAAGCTATGCTTGAAGTTATGGCTCAATTTCTTAAAGATAATGGTGTTGATTCTCAAGATGCTGCTCAAAAGCTCCTTGAATCAGATTATGCTCTAGAAATGGGTGAAAATCTTCAAATAAAAGACTACAGTGTTATCGAAGGTGGAGTTGTTGCTCAATATGTTCACTCAAATGGAAAACTTGCTTCAGTAGTAGTTGCAAATGAAGGTGGTGATGCTGCAAAATTACAACAAGTAGCGATGCATGTTACTGCTGCAAATCCTGAATACCTCTCTCCAGAAGATATTTCTGAGGAAGTTATTGAAAAAGAGAAACAAATTCAACTTGATATCATGAAAAATGATCCAAATATGGGGAATAAATCTGATGATGTTTTACTTAAAATTATTGGAGGTAAAATGGGGAAATTTAAAAGTGAGATTTCTCTTTTAGAACAAGCATTTGTTATTGATCCAAATACTAAGGTTGGAGCGTTTCTTGGTGATACAACAGTTACGTCTTTTACAAGATATAGCATATAAGTTTTAAAAATTACATTTCTCTCTTTCACAAATTAAGCCTTGTAAAATAAAAGAAAGAAATGTAATTATATAGGCCCATAGTTTAACGGTTAAAATCCGGGATTCCAAATCCCGTGCTCTTGGTTCGATTCCAAGTGGGCCTGCCAATAAATATAAAAAAATAAAGTACACATAAGTGTACTTTATTTTTTTGTAAAAATTTTCATTTTCTCCTCTTGTGAGAGACAGGAGTAAAGAGGTTTTTTGATGCATCCACATTCTATTCAGGTTCGAGATTGTATATGTGAGAAAATATCTTCGATTCTTGTTTTTAATTCATCAATAGTAAAAGGTTTCTCTAAAAAATCATCGGCTCCAATAACAAAACTATCTTTTTTTGTTCCTGTCTTGGTTTGTCATGATATTACAATTACTGGTGCGGTAACATGTTTTCAAACTCTCATATGTTCTATCAGGTCGAGTCAATTTCCATCTCATAGATTTATATCCATAAGGAAGAGATCAGCATCAAAATGAGATGTATGTATGAAGTCTTCTCTGTTATTGTAAACACTTACTCAGTGTCACTGACGTATGAATGATTTTTTCAAATGTCTCGTAAGTTCTGTATTATCATCAACAATTTCTATATACATGATAGCTAATGAATATGAGTTAAAAATTAATTATACATCACAGTGCTTTGAGTCACAAATTTTTGAGAAAAAATAGAATGAAAAGTTAAGATAAAATTAATACCTTAGTCATGTAAACAGTATCATTCTCATACGATAGTTTCAAGATTAATCTTATCTCTAAGCTTCTTCCTTAGATTACAGATTGTAACGTTTATAGTGTTTTCTGGTATTGAATACTCTGTCACTCATTTCCAAAACATTTTTTGTAAAGTATTTTTTGATATACACACTCCTGGATGGAGCATAAAATATTCAAGTATTTGTTTCTCTTTCTTTCAAAGGCGTATCTCCTGATTTCAGACATGAACCTTTCGTGTTGCACTATCAAATTTTATATCTCAAAACGTTATTTTACTAGAAGGAGTATCAGGATGCTGTTTTCTTATATTACTTCGAATTCGTGCGAAGAGCTCCTCAAATTGAAATGGTTTTACAATATAATCATCCGCTCAGGCATCAAGTCATGATACTTTTAAATTAAGGTCATTATGACCAGAGATAAATATTATAGGAGTGAAGAGTGTATGTTTGTTTTGTTTTAGAGTTTCTACAACATCCATTCCTGATCAGTCTCATAAAGAGAGATCTACTAAAAACAAGTCTACATTTTGATTTATATCAAATCATAAAAAATCCGTATAACTAGTGAGAGCAGTAACCTCGTATCACTGTTTTTCAAGTTTATCCTTGATAGATCATGTTAAAATTTTTTCATCATCTAGAACTACAATATGCATAAGGTCTATTAATAATATCTTAATATTTTTCATACTAGAGCTCTAGAGTAGTTTTACAATATTTTTATATTTTTTCACTCTAAAATTTAATATAAATTTAATATAAAATGTAACGAAAATGTAACACCACTTCAATATAATACATGAAAGTCCTATTTATTCCCAAACTTAGACATTTATGTGACTAGAATATAAAAGGTTTATTGATGCGGCCCAAATACCAGAATCATATATGCAACAACTCTTTAATTTAGAAGTACAAGTATGGTGACAAGAACCCTTTTGAGAATATAAAATTTGTGACAACGAAGAGTGTAGAAGGATATTTTCTATTAAACAAGTACATTGATTATCACATGAACATGATATCTCTCGTTGAGATACCTTTTGCTGCAGCGAATGCTCCAGTAGTACCAGCTATTTATATAAATCTGAAGAGTTTTATGCTTTAATGCATGAGTATGTTAAGAACAATGTATCGATGATACTTTTAGTTTGAGAAGGGGATGTTGTAGAATGATTTTGAATTTTATCTCAGTGAACTATAGGTTCTGTTGCTAATTTTGAATTTCAAACAAGACCATGATGACTACTATGAGAAGAAATAGTAGAAAATTTATCACAGAGACTTTTTGAGAAACCTGATGCTGGAGATGAACCTATAGTTTGTTTTCATCAAATATATCTAAGTGAGCATGTACGAGATGCAGCTATGTCATATAAGTTACTGCAAGAGTTATTTTTTTTAGTTGCAGATGTATATCAAGATTTACCCGTAGTCTGAGAAACTCTTTATAATGGTAGGTTTTACCCCGTATCTAGAAGTTTATGATTTCAGGACTCAGTTCACGATAAGTACTGATATGTTATTCAATACATAGAAAAATATTCTGATATATTACGATTCTTATGGGAAAATGATGGTTTTCAAGACTTTCAAAAAGATCTTGTTAGATATAGAAGGCATTGAAAAGCAATCTCTGTAGCTGAGAAATTGTGATGAGAGAGGTATTATAAACCAGAATAAGTATGTTGCTCCCGTCGACTTGTCTGATGTCGTATCCTAGGTTAGGCGATAGTGTTTCTTGATATTCAGAACATTATGCTAAGCTCCTTAATAAGGCACTTGAAACACACCCGAATTCAGATCTTACGGAAGAGACGATTATCCCAGAAAATATTAGTAGTCAAGATATAGTGCGAATTCGTCAAATTGAGCAAGATGCTTGGGCACATGGTATAGAAGAATACCTTATGTGCAGATGATGTGGTAATGTGGTATGAAAAGACTCTCTTTATTGAAAGCTTCCAAGGTGTGTTCAGAAAAGAACAGTTTCAAGAATAGAGGATCTTTTATGATCTCCAAAGAGTCAGTGCTGATCTTGCGGCCAAGAGATGGCACCAATTTATGGGGAAGAGTATTTACGAGAAATCCAAGACAGATACATAAATAGTAAATCATATGTTTCTGTATTGCGAGATCATGAAGCGGTTATTCAATGATTTATTGATGCGTATGTAGATGATTTTTCTACAATCTATAGGAGAGAATTTTCATCGTACTATGGTTCAGTAGCTTCAGAAGAAGAAATGAAATTACATATTGAAAAGACACTATGAAGGGAAATGCCAGATAAACTACTGTTTTGGACATCAGTAGCACTTAATGAAAGATATAGGAATTTAGCGAATATATATAGGCTATTGAGGATATTTTTTATGTCTATGGATATTAGGGATGAATATACATGCCTTTCTGAAGCAAGAGTATGAACAAATATTTCTCAAATATATTTAAAAATGTGAGCAAAAGCTTGTCAGATTTCAGAGCTTACGCAACTTTGATGAATGCAATGAAAAGCATTGGGTGTAGATAATGAAATATATTTACAAGATGATATTATCGCATTATATAGAAAGAAATTACAAATGTCGAAAAGAGATTTTTGGAGATTTTGTTTTCGATAAAAGGATTTAGTTTGTCTGAAGCAGAAATATGTGTATATTTCAGAAAGTGTAATTCCTCACCTTTCTATGTTTATGTCTTTTTATATATTTTTGTATATATCTGTAGCAATAGTATTATTTTATTCATGATATATTTACAACAGAGTATATAAAAATTTAAGCTCACTTTTCTTTTTCTTTTCCTTAAGTGTTTTTTCTTTATGGATCACAACCTACTTGTTGTCGTTTTCAACAAGTAACAATCCAAGTATATTGTTATATCTCTCGCGTTTTATGTTCACGGCTTCTATATTAGGTCTATATTATTTTCTTGCCTTCCTATTATTTATCAACTGGAAAGGGAAAAGCCATCAAAAAAAGAATATCCTGATCAAAATAGTGAGCATCTCTATGATTCTTATTATCATTGGAATATTCTCTCCATTTATAATTTCTGAGATGCTTTTTGATCAAATAAGAGGAATACATTATGAATCATACGGAATATTATATAGTATATTTGTTATATTATATTTCTCATTTTTCCCAATATTCTTGTTTTTGTCTTTTAGGAAAGTAACAAAAATAAGAAAAATCGAGAAAATAAGAATGAAGTATATTTGTTATGGGTTCAGTATATTTGTTTTTCTTGGTATAGTATTGCAAGTTATCTTACCATTACTATGAATTTTTATTTTAGAAAGAGAATTAGTTCTCACTTTACTCCCGTTTATCCTTTGTTTTTGGTATATACATAATAGATTTTATTTTACTGATATATCAGTATCTATAGGTAAAATTTTTATATTTATATTCTCACTTTTACTTTCATTTTTTGTTATTTTTCTTTTACATGAACATATACAACGATTGCCTTCCATATATCATAGTTTTTGGAATATTTCTTCTAATCCATATATATTTGAATTTTGTATTTGAGTAATAATACATTCACTTACATATAAAATATTATTACGCTACATGCTTCCACACTCTCAGGGTGGGGTTATTGTTGATTGACTTATGAGTTTGAGAGAGCAGATCCCAAGAATCACAAGTCAAAAAGCGTTAAATAAATATCTGTCTGATTTTTTTCAATTGAACTTTCATATATCTCATATAAAAGTTAGAGTTATCTGAAAGTGATTATCTGATGACGAATTGTTTCATTATTTTAGTTCTTGAATTCTAAGAGACTTCTTCATTAACGATGCTTTCTTTATAGAGAATAATAAAAATAAGTTTAAAGATTACAAGAAGCTAGGTGATATCTGAAAGAAAATTCACCTAGTACTTCCTTGATATTCAAGATCTTGAGAAGTAAGACTCTTATTAGAATTAGGACAAAAGATACTATGAGATCCATATTGAAGAGACGAAATATCAGCACTGAAATCATTTGTAAATTTCCTTGGATGACATTTAAAATATATTGAAGTATATAAAGAGATTCAAGATCTAAGTATTAACCTTGATAGAAGAGTTGACGAAAAGACAATAGAATTCAATAATCTTCTCAATAAACAGAAAGAATTCATTGCTTATGTTGGTCATGAAATAAAAAATCCAATCACAAATACACTTTTTCTTACAGATTGAATCAAAGAAGATGTTCAATGAAAAGTAGGGAAAGATACTCAAGAGGATGTGTCAATATTATATGATGAACTAGTAAAAATATCTAAGCTGGTGAAATATATTTTTTCAGCTGAGAAATTTGACCTAGACAAAGTAAAGCTCTATAAAGAACCTGTAAACATAAGTGAATTTCTGGAGTCAGAAATTCATAATTTCAGGCATAATTATCCTTACGTAAATTTCATATGAGACATTAAAAATAATGTTATGCTTGATATTGATGAGACTCAGTTTCGTCAAGTAATTCAAAATTTAGTTAATAATTCAATTAAATTTATTGATAGAAAGAAACCAAAAATACTCGTAAACTTATATGTTAAAAGAGATGTAGTATACATAAGCATTGAAGATAATGGGGAAGGTTTTAAGAATGGGGAAAATGAAAATATTTTTTCTAAGTATGTGACATGATCATGAAGCTCTACAGGCTTATGAATGGGCTTGTATTTGTGTAAAAAAATTGTTGAGCTTCATAAAGGCAGTATTCATGCCTCAAACTCTAAAAAACTAGAATGAGCTTGTTTCACCATAAAACTATAGTATGAATATTCTCATTATAGAGGATAATGATATATTGGCTAAGAGTCTCCACGCTACATTTAGTTCAAATAGTTTTGCTAATATCGTTGATATCCTTACTACATTTGAGTCATTTCTTTATCATGATAGTATAGAGTGCTATGATATTGTTTTAGTAGATATTAGTCTTTGATCAAAAAGAAATAGACAGGGAATAGATATTTTAAAGCGAATACGCAAAGGAAATATCCGGATTCCTGTTATAGTTATGAGTAGTTATAGTGAATATTCATCACTTCAAGAGGCATTTACCTGTTGAGCAAATGATTATATTATAAAGCCTTTTAGGAATAAGGAATTACAAATCCGTATTGAGAGGTGGTTTCATAATTACCTATTTACTGAGTATTATTCAATAAATAAATCAATTAATTACAATAATGTAAGTTATTGTCTCAGTCAAAATGAATTTTTTTTGAATGAAAGAAAAATAAATCTTTCTAAGTCTTCAAAGTATATTTTCTTATTATTTTTGATCCATAAAGAATCACTTCTTACATCTGAATACTTAATAAGAAAAATATGGGGATATAAAGAAAACGAAAATCTAAACCTAAGAATTAAGATAATGCGATTAAAGAAGCAATTAAAGATATATGGTCTGGATTCTCTTATTTGTACTATCCATTGAGAGGGGTATATGTTAATAAAAAAATAAATACTAGTCAGATATCTTTTCTATTTTTTTTATTACTTTTTTTTCTAATTCGGGAGATTTCTTTTTATCTTTCTCATATCCAAGAAGAGAAGAGAAGTCGGTCTTTTTGTTTGATTTCTTCTTTATTTTTGATATAGCATCTGATATAGACAGTAGAACTCTTTTCTCTCAAAAGTTTTTAATGAATTTTGAAACAGTGAGTTTTTGGAATACTTTTGCCCTTATTCAAGTAACGTATACTTTGATATTTTCTTCTTTCATTCTCGTTACAAGGTTATTTAACATTTCTGCTGCAGAGGAGTCGATGTTGTTGACCCATTCGAAATCTAGTATAATATATGATAATTCTTTTTCTTCAAGAATATGATTAAAAATTTTTGATTCAATATATCATGAATTAGCAAAAAACAAGTTCCCATCAAGTCTATATACTCATATATCTTTACTAGATTTAAGTCAAAACAAATCTATATCTCTGTATGTACCATCCTTGTAGAGTCAAAGCTCAATAATTTTTGGCCTCATTGATCTGTATATAAAGAAGACAAGAGATAATACTACTCATACAAGTACTCAAACCTCTATGTTAGGACTAAAAGCGAGGGTGGATAGGAATGTGATATATCCAATAATTGCGTCATGTTTTTCAATTTTCCAGGCTTGATTGAGAGGTTTGAATCGTATCATATGGGTTACTGCAACGATAATAATAGCAGCAAGAGTTGCTGTTGGTAAATATTCTAAGAAAGGAGTAAGAAATAGAAGAGTAAAACCTACCATAAGACCAGTAATAACACCAGTTAGCCCAGTTGAGGCACCAGCTTTAAGGTTTACAGCAGTCTTTGAGAAACTCCCAGCAACTCAATATCATCAAAATAAACTTGAACTCAGGTTTGCCAGTCATTGTCAGATGAGTTCTCTATTGGGAGAAAGTGGTTTTTTAGTCGTATAAGAGACAAATTTTGCAACAGATATAGATTCAGTAAAACCAATCAAACCAATAATTATACTAAAAAGTCATAGCCTAAATATATCATAAAATCAAAGCGTTGCCATTCATACAGAAAGGAAATTAAGTGAAAAACCAGGAAGCTCAGAGGGGATATTTTTTATAATACTTCCTCAAAAGTTAGCATTGTATCATAAATAATATGAAAATGTTATTGATAAAATTATCAAAAATAACACTTTAGGGGTTTTTGGAAATATTCTTCAAATTATTATAAGAAAGAGTATTGAACTAACACCACAAATAAGAGTTGGGAGGTGGGTGCTACTTAATATTTCTCAGAATAAGTTTATAAGTCAATGTACGTATGTTCAAGACTTTTCGTAACTGACTCAGAAAATTTTAGAAAGCTGAGAACTGATAGTTAATATTGCTGCTGCATTTGTGAATCCCACTATAACTGGATGCGAAAGGAAATCTACAATTACTCATAATCTAAGACTTCCAATTAGAAGATAGAATAGAGAAGTAAAGAATGCTATAAATGAAGCATATGCAATGTATCCTTCACTTCAACTTGATGCTATTGGCGCAAGTGCAGTTGCTGTCATAAGAGATACAATTGTGACGGGTCATGTAGACATTTGTGGAGAAGACCCAAATAGTGCTGCTACTATTACTGGGATAAAAGCTGTGTACAGACCTACCTCTACTGGTAACCCTGCTAGCTGGGCATATGCCATTGACTGGGGGATGAGGATAAATGATACGCTTAAACCAGCAAAAATGTCTTTCCTAAGAATATTCTTATCTTTCAACTCATTTATCCATTGTAGGAACGGGAGATACTTATAAAACATGCTTATACTCGTAACTAATATATATTTTATATTGTACTATATTTATTAGTTGAATAACAGTTTTTAATCTATCTTAAAGATGATATTATTGTATATATTAGAAATATTTTTTACAAAGAATGGCCGAGTAGTTATTTTTACACTACTAATTTTTGTGTTGTTTAGTAGAAATTTTTCAGCCTCGTGCTTATCCATTCCTCGTATTTCAGCTTTAAGTTGGTTGATGAGGGTATTGTTTTTACTGAGAAAATCATGAATAAAAATAGCTTCTATTTCAAAGGTTCCCTTTAACCTAAAAGGAGAATCTTCAATATATATAACTTCTGATAACCTCACGCTACTTGTATCTACATATTCGATTTTTTCAACTCATTGTAGAGTTTTTTCATTAAGTATGTTCTTAAGTTTACTAATAATTTCATTTTTGTCGTAACTATAAACATATACCGTAATACTTCCATTGATGCTAAAGTTCTCTCTGATATCTCAGATTTTTACTTCTCAGAAATTTACCTGAGGTTTTGTGTAGCTTATACTCTCTCAAAGCGATAGAATATCTATTTTTTGATTATTAACACTATTAGAATTATTTATATCGGTTTTTATAGAGTCTAAAGCTTCTGATTTTAGCTTACCTATAAATATTTCCTCAGCTCTTTCTATATCTTCTTGAGATACAGATTTTTGAAATGTATCGCTTCCAGAACTAAAATCCTCACTACTGATAGCAAAGATAAGTTTTTTAGACTCTTCTGAAAGTCATGGAAGGGAAAGGGAGGTTTGTTTTTTTATATTTCATCTTGATCATACATACTTTCAGCTCATATCTTCGAAATCTGCTGTTACTCTAATTTTCGTACTTCAGGGAGTGATGTTTCAGAAGTTATCATATACCCCAGCTGGAACATTTACCCATGTATCACTTCTATAGATGATTCAAGTATTATCCATAAATCTTGTATTAGGTACGAGTGCTAACTCCTCTCATGAAGAGTTAAATATTTCTATTTCTCAAGAAGCCCTGTTATTATTATCAATAATACTTGTCGCAGCAAAAGTGTCAGAACTATATATAGTCTTAGATAAAGTGGTAATTTTTATATATTTGTTATTTCATAGTATACTATTATCTATGTTTTCTTTGAATATAAAGTTATATGCTTCTTTTTTAATTGATTTCTCTGGGACTATATAGATATAACTTTTACTGATAGCAAAATAATATATAAATACGAAGATTCATATACTTCAAATTAGCGCTAATACAAAGAGTCTGATGGGAGTATTATCTTGATGAATTCTGGAGAATTTACCCAAACTATTAAGTCTTTTTTGTGTATCAAAATATTGTGATATTTCATTTTTATATGAATGTATTTGGAACTTTAGATATTCCCAATATGTGAAGTTATGTTCTAGGAGCTTAGTATTAGCATTCTTTTCAATGAATTGAGAGTTTTTGACAAGAGTGTATTCTATTCAAATACTTTTTCATATTTTCTTCCCAATTTTGTCATTGGTGGCAATAATAAGTTTTTTTTCTTTTGCCTTATTCTTTAAAACTTTTAAAGATATATAGTTATGTAAAATAGGATGTCAGAGAGGAAAATCTAGGATTATATCATCACCTTTTGCTTCAGACATCTTATCAACAATATCTACAATGGTATCATCTATATGTACTTGTATCATGTGTTTTGGTGAGAATAAATTAGCTTTACAAAAAAGATAATCACTATACACTGAAAATCAAACTAAATAGCTCCATTTCTTGTAAAATATGTCTTTTCTAGACGACCTTATACAGCTCATAGATACATCGATTGATGAAGATGCAGTAAATACTGTTCATCAATGATGAATTATTGCGTCGTGATTTAATGTTGATATTGATAATGATAGACTCTTAGTATCACAGTGACATTATTGGTTAAGTGATTATAGTGACAAAATTCGTAATGAAACCTGAATTAAATCTCTGAAAATCAAATATACCTCTGTAGCAGGATATTTTATAGAACTAACTAAATCTGTCTGATCTTTAGTGCCAGAAGACTTTATACTGAAACAAACTTTAACAAATGCTTTACGATATACAACGCTTGAGTTAAAAAATTTTGAATCAGAATTGCAGCATGCTACAGAAAGCCTAAACGAAAAAGAATATAATTGTTTTATTGATATTCGTAATAATGTAATTAATTATTTTGATGATTTATACCAATTATCATCAAAAATTTGATATTTTGATTTTTTAGTAAGTTGAGCATCTTGTTCACTACTGAATAGATATATTACCCCCGAAATATCAAACTCAAGTAAAGTTGAAATAGTTTCAGGTCGTCATCCAGTTATAGAAAAACAAGTGTGAGATTTTATAAGCAATGATTTAAATATATGATTGAAAAATACTGTTCATACCATCACTTGACCAAACATGTGATGAAAATCTACTTTTCTTAGGCAAAACGCACTTATAGTCATTATGGCTCATATGTGAATAGATGTTCCGGCGAAACAAACAAAAATCTGAATATGTGATAGAGTCTTTTCTCGAGTTTGATCATGAGATAATCTTTTTTTATGACAATCAACATTTATGTTAGAGATGCAAGAGATCAGTTTTATCTTACAAAATGCTACAAATAAAAGTTTCATTATTATTGATGAAATATGACGTGGAACAAGTACTTTTGATGGTATGAGTCTAGCTTGGGCTATATTAAAGCATATTCATGATAAGATTCAATCAAAAACTCTTTTTGCTACTCATTACCATGAAATTATTGATTATACAGTAGAGCTGAAAAAAGCTGCAAATTATAGTGTTGCTGTATGAGAAAATGAAGAGAATATAGTTTTCTTGCGAAAGGTAGTCCCTGGGGGAGTAAAGAAGAGCTATTGATTGGAGGTAGCGAAAATCGCAGGGATATCCAAAGATGTACTAGAACAAGCAAAAGTAACTATGATCCATCTAGAGTGAGAAAATAAGCAACAACAACTTCAAATTTGATACCAAAAAATACTAAAGGATGAACCAGATAGTATTAATGAGAAGCTATTTAAAAATATTGAATCAAGATTAGCTTCTACAAATCTTGATAATACTTCTCCTATTCAGGCATTACTTATAATTGAAGAATTGAAAGAGCTGCTCAAAAAATCAAAATAAGCAACCCCAATGTGTAGAAAAAACTTGTATCAATAAGGTGAGTATGTAATATTTTGTCAATATTTACATATTTACATTTTCCATTATGAACTTTATCATGAAAAACTTAGGGTGGCTTTTATTACTTTTATTCTTTGTGTTTATGTTGTTTGTTATTTCTTCAAGTAATAATAACCCTAAAACATGAACGGGTGTCTTGCTAACATCATCTTGAGAAACATCAGAAAATATTGATGCGAAACTTGATAAGCTTGTTGAATCAACAGAGGAAAGTGATGATATTGTCTCAGGAGAAAATCAATTAGACAAGGAAGAAAAGAAATGATTTTTCTCGTTTTTAGGTTTTGGGAAAGAAAAAAATGAAAGAGATGATAGTGAGAAAGAAACTAAGAAAAATACTAAAGAAAAATCCGAAACAAAGGAGCAAGATGTTAATGAAGTAAAAGAATCAACAAAAACTTGAAGTAATGATCAAATAAATGAACAAGGTTTTTTCTCTAAACTTTTTAAGTGAGATTCTCAGGATCAAGAAAACACGGAATCAAATACAGAAGAATCTAACGATGCTACTCTATTGGTAAAGGAATCAGAGTCAGAACCTGCAGAAATAGTAAACGTAAGAGATGCTCTCATAGGTGTTTGAAATGGACCAGATTATAGTGGAGTGAATATTGCAAAAAGAACAGCAGGGGATCAAAAAAGATCATATGTTGATATGGCTGCAAAACTTCCTTGAGTAAATTTACAAACATATGTTGGAAAAAAATATGAAATTTGAGTTAAAGCTCTCAAGCTTAACAATAAAACGTTTTCTCAAACACTATGATATATGGCAGAGTGAGATGTTGTTACTCAATTATCGAAAGCTAACTCATATGGATGTTTTGAAGTACAAGTCGAATATTCTCTTAAAAAAGGTTATGTGTGTAAGAAGTATCTTAGAGATGCGTGATTTACTGATGCATCTAACGATCAAGAGGAAATTTTAGTAGAATCTCAAAAAGAAGAGAATTCTGTAGATACTAGAGTTCATACAGCAGTATGATCATACTACCGAGTAGTAGACCCTACTGATAACATAAACTTGAACCAAGGAGATATACTTAGACAAGTTTCTGCTCCAGAAGTATGATCATGTACTCAGATGAAAATCGTAGGATCTAATACGGAAGAAAATACAGGAACACTAGTAGATATATGTTCTACTATAGGCTTAAATCCAATGAAATAAAATCTTTTACAAATACATAGTTTGAATATACTAGTTTTACTAATGTAGCTAGATTTATACAAACTATTAAGATGAAAAAAATACTGATATTGCATGACACCTTTCTGTATAAAGGCTGATGAGAAAGACTCATACTTATGATGTGAAAGGCTCTCAATGCAGATATAGCATCGTGATTCTTCAGTAAGGGGAGTTTTGATTTAAGAAAAGAGTGATTTATGGGGGAAATTATTCCGGTATCCTCAGAAATATTTGCAAAATGATTCAGGCATATAAAACTTAAATGGAATTTCCTCTTTTCTACAAAGTTTATTTCTCGTTATGATAGTGTTCTTTTTAGTGGGGATAGTATTTCTGCTGTGAGAAATTGTAGCAAGAATACTAAAAAAATATATTACTGCCATACTCCACCTCGATACATATATGATCTTCATGATTTATATCTTAATAAAGTGAGGTGGCAACTTAGACCATTTTTTAAATTAGCGTGCTTTGTATTTAAAAAACTTTATGAAAGAGATTTAAGAAAAATGGATCTCATATTAACAAACTCTATCAATACTCAGAAGAGAATAAAAAGATATTTGTGATATACATCACATGTCCTATATCCACCAGTTGATACAAAACGATTTATTTCACTATGACAAAAGTGATACTTTTTGAGTTTTGCCAGACTTGCCGATGCAAAGAGAGTCGATATGATTGTAGAAGCGTTTAAAAAACTTCCAAACGAAAAACTCATAGTTATTTATGGGAAAAATGATCCCCAGAGAGATAAGATATTCGACCTAGCGAAGGAGAGCTCAAATATAGAGCTAGTAACGCTCGAGGATAATGATCTCTTGTATGAGTATATAGGAAATGCAAGAGCTACTATATATATCCCAATCGATGAAGACTTTGGGATGAGTCCTGTAGAATCAATGTCAGCAGGAAAACCAGTACTTTGAGTTGATGATGGATGACTGAAAGAAACAGTAATACACAAGCAAACATGATACCTCTGCCCTCAAGACATTCATGTTGAAGATATTATCTCAGGAGTAAAATACCTGAGCATAGATAAGTGTGAATCTATGAAAGATTATTGCGTAAAAAGAGCGAGTGAATTTTGACTTGAGGCTTTTGAAAAGAAGCTGAAAGAATATGTTTAGACTTCTTTACAGTTATCCCATATAAACTTAAACCACATTCTATAGCTTTCAGCGAGTTGTGGATTTACCATAACAAAGATAGTTCCATCTTCTCAAAAATTTCAGACTCATGCAGATTTAAAAGTTACGACATGATCTCAAAATACATCTACTACTCCAGGGGTTTCGTATCACTCAGGAAGAAATCGAAACTCACCATTCGTTGTTTCTTGGATATCTAATCTTTCACGTACTCTCGGATCAAATATGATCTGAGTTTTTTTTCATTTCAGCTCCATCATTCTCTCAAAGGTTTTTTGAAATTCTGACGAGACTCCTGGTGTGAGCCAGTTTCATTTTGCTCCAAGAAAATAACAATCCTCAGCAACATTTGCAAGATCACGCATATAGTTTTTATACCCTTCTATTCATTTATAGATAAATGCAGCTTCTGTTGGGGGCTGTTTATTTCTCATATCATCAAGGTAGGGAAGGATCTTCTCAAAAGTCTGTTGTTTTTCATGTAACATCTCTCTAAGTTTTTGAGGCTCAGCTGCTGCATAAGAGTTTTCTTTTCACCCAAAAATAGAAAAAATCACTCATTTTTCTGAAAGTCTTGTAATTGTATCATATATATTTCTTCTATGAATTCCTGATTTTTTTGCAATATCTGAAACGCTACATTCTCATAGTTCGAGTACTGTTTCATATATTTTTGCTTCATTTTTTGAAAGTCAAATTTCTTGCAATTCTTTAAGAAACATAGTGATATAGCTAAAATATATTATATAGGTGATAAATGTCACCATTTGGTGGTATTTGCCACTCTTTATTTATAAATAGAGTATATCATGCTTGAGCGATAATGCAAAATAACATATAAAAATAATAATTATGAAAAAGAAAAATAAGATTCTCCTGATAGGCTATGGAGGAACAATTGTCATGGTAGTACGTGATAATGTGGTAGAACCAGCAGCTGATGTAGGTGAGATATTTGACATGGTTCCAAGAATTAAAGAGTATGCAGATATAGACCTCAAAATACTTTCAAATGTAGATTCTACGAATGTTATACCTGATGATTGGACAAAGATATCTGAATATATTTTTAAACATAGGGAAGAATATGATGGGTTTTTAGTAGCACATGGAACAAATACGATGTCTTACTCAGCGAGTGCAGTATGACTAGCTCTCTGACTTGATTTTGGGAAACCTATAGTATTTACTGGATCACAGCTTCCTCTGACCGTATGGGGAAATGATGGAGCATTTAACCTTGAAAACGCTGTAAAAACCCTCAATCAAGCTGTAAAAGAAGGGGTGAATGAATGCATGGTAGTATTTAATGATTTAATACTATCAGCTGGGAGAACTGTGAAAATATCAGAAAGCAGTTTCAGGGCTTTTGAGTCACCGTCAGTTTCGCATCTTGGAGAGATTAAATCTACATGAGTGTCGTTTAATAAAAATATTTTTAATAGGGAAGTGAGACCGTACGTCAAAAACTATACTCCTATTAACATCAAGTTTCAAACAGGAATAGTGACTATTGATCTGACTCCTGGACAGAATCCATTTATTATCAGGTCAGTACTAAATAATAGATCGTGTAGAGGAATAATTCTCAAATCTCATGGTGCGGGTTCCGTTCCAACTATATGAGATTACTCGTTTATCCCACTTATTGAGGAGGCTACGAAAGGAATTGGTATACCAGTACTCATATCTACAAAGTTTGTATGAGGAAATTCTTACAAAGAAACTAATGATGAACCAGCAATCATGGCAATTAAAGCCTGAGCGATACCAACATGAGACCTCACAGATGTCATGGCTGAAGTTAAACTCATGTGGCTCCTCGCTCGCTGAATCACTTCTCCTGAACAAATTAAAAAAGAAATAGTGAAAGAGTATATTGGAGAGGTAAACGAAATTAATTACTAATTAAAAACTCTCAGTTAATCTGAGAGTTTTTAATTAGTAATACTTAAGCAAGTGCTTCTAGAGCTTCTTTTTCTTCATCAACTGTTGGGATGATAGTTGTGATACCAACGAGTTCAAGAACATCTTTTACTCCTTCATCACAGTTAGAGATATACATTTTACCATCATTTTCTTCGAGGTTTGAAAAAACATCTGCAATGTACCCAATAGATTTTGAGTTTAGATATTTTAAACCAGCAAGGTTAAAGATAATGTTTTTATCAGAGAAATCTCAGATTTTTTCATACACGTCTGTAAATGTCTTATCTGCATTTGTTTCGTCGAGTTCTCATGCGAAATCAAAAATCATAATATTTCCTTGGTCTCTTTTTCCTACTTCAATAAGCGTTTCCATGCTTTAAAAAATTATTTGTAAATACATATCTACAAGTATTATAGCCTAAATAATTCGCGCAGGCAAATTTTAGAACTATAAAAAGCTTGAAATGAAACAAAGATACAGTTTAAATGAACTACAAAACATAAATATACCCATACAGAAACCATTTTTAATATTTTTATATGGTGACCTTTGAGCAGGAAAGACGACACTATCTTCAATAATCATACAGAGATTAATCACTAAAGCTGACAATATAAATTCACCAACGTATGTGTATTACAATAAGTACAAAGATATATATCACTTCGACCTTTATAGACTTCAAGATTATGATGAGTTTATATCTATCTGAGGAGAAGAGATTTTAGATAATAATGAAGGAATTATTCTTGTTGAATGGCCCGAGTTACTAGAACCATACTACATACCAGATTTAAAAATAACTATTGATAAAACACAAAAAGAAGGGTTTCGAGATATTGAACTTATATATAAAAAAGAGCTATAAAGCTCTTTTTTCTTATTCTTCAATACTTTTTACTATTTCTCTGAATCTTAGGTATTCTGTGATTCTGAGACCTGTAAATCTTCAGAGCATGAAATTAAATGGGATGAGAATTATAAGTATTTCTGGATAAGCAGTGAGAAAAACTAGGAAGCCTTTAAAATGAAGAAGAGAGAAACATAATAGCGAAATAAGTATAGTCCCAAGAAAACTTTTTTTGTACTCTCGAAACTCTTTCGATGTAATAATACTAATTAACTTTTCTGCTATGATGAAAAATATTATTATATAAATAATATTGTCAGTAGGTATATTGAAGCTTGTAAATTCTTTAGCAAGGAGAAAAACTCACATAAATACTATAAGGTTTACAATAGTGATAAATGTCACTTTGGGAGTGTATAAGAGAGTATATCGACTTATAAATTTTGATAAGAGTATGTTCACTACTAGAAGAAAAGCCATTACCCCAAGGGTAAAGATTATACCAATTTTTATATATAAAATACTTAAGAATACAGGTATAATAGTTCCAAGTGTTGAGAGTCAAATGAAGTGTTTAGAAACTCATACAAGTGTTAAAAAGACAGGGAGAAGGAGTATAATATAAATATCAGTGAGTCTCACTCCATTGTTTGAGAGCTCATTAATAAATCGAGATACGAAGTAATATGCTGGAATTTTTGCAGTCTCCATAAGTTCAGTGTAAAGATAACTATTGCTATCCATCTGAAGTTTGAAATTTTCTATTTTTTCTGGGTTTTTTAGAATCTGATATTTAAGGGATTCATCTATAATAAATCACGATTTAATCACATTTTTTCACGAAACACTATTAGTAATATAGTTCTTTAGTATAGTGGCATTATATGGTGATATTAGGACAACATTAAATTCTTGACTTTGAGTAGCTTGAGACTGTATTTGGGAGAGTGCTGAAAATAAGAACTCCTTTTCTCACCAAATAGTTATATAATCTGAGTTATCTTTAAGGTTTGCTTTATATGTATCTAAGGAAGCAATAATTTCATCACCATAAATATATGACTCACTGTTATCACTAATAGTATATACATATATTCAAGCATCTTCAGCTGCGTCTTTAAACTTCCCTATTTCTGTTCTATCTACTGTACTGCTTGTAAGTAGTGCAATACTCTTTTGGTATACGAACACTTTAAAATCAGAACTATATACTAATTGATCTTCATCTTCATCATTTACAAACACATTGAGTTCAATTGCTTTTTCTCCAAATGAGTCAAAGTTAGTAGTGAGTTTGAGACCTGATTGAGGATTCTGTGAAAAAATAGTCCAAGAGTAAGTGAGTTGAAAATCTGGAAAATCTTTTTTGATGAGTGTATCTATCTCACTTGCGTCAATAGAAAAATCTTCTCAAAGAAAATTAATATTTTCATGTTGTAGTTCAAGATCTCTTGTAATGGCTTGAATGTCATTTATCTCTACGGCATATGTTTGATATGAATAAATAGAAAAAAATAAGTATATTAATATGTGCGCTATGTATTTCATTATTTGCGGGTAAAAATTATAATAAAAGTTTTAAACATGATTTTTAGATCAAGGAGAAAACTCCAGTTTTCAATATAAAATATATCAAGTTTTGCTTCAAGTTCAAAGTTATTATTCTCCCTTCCATTTACTTGAGCCATTCATGTAACTCATGGTTTCACGGTAAGAAGCCTATTTTGATATTTTTTATATTGTGCTACTTCTCTTGGTTGATGTGGTCTTGGTCATACAATACTCATTTCTCATTTGAGGACATTTATGAAATTTGGGAGTTCGTCGAATGAATACTTTTCTAAAATGTTTCCAATTTTTGTTTTACGCGGGTCTTTTTTGATTTTATAAAGAGGGCCAGACCGACTGTTATTTTTTTCAATAAGTTTTTTTTCTAGATCTATAGCGGGGTCTTCTGTATTTTTTACACCATAGCTTTCTTTTATACAGTGCTTCCACTTGAGATAGCGAAATTTATAACAATTAAATACATGACCGTTTTGTCCTATTCTACGATTTTTATAAATTGCTGGTCAACTAGGGTCCTCTATCTTTATGAGGATTATTATAAGTAACCAGAGTGGAGAGAGTAGAACGAGTAGTCAGAGAGATATACTTACATCAAATATCCTTTTTCATATTCTTCACCAGTTTTCCAGAGGAGTGTTTTTTATTTCTATGACAGGAGTTCTATTTATGAGAGAGAGGGAAGTGTTAGTTTTAGTGACATCAAAATTGTTTGTTATGTATCTGTATCGAACTCAATATATTCTAGATATTTCCCATATCTTGTAGAGTTCAGATTTACTGAAGTCACTTCATATATAGAGTATTTCATCACATTTCCTTGCGCTGCAGAGTTCTTCTATCTCATTAGTAGCTCAAATATAAGGGATTTTCGTTTTACTTTGTTTATGTAGGTTAGCGTATCATATTATAGTATATACTTGAGAGCTTTTTATATCATCAAGTATATTCTTCATACTTTTTTCTCCATCAGATGATATTAAGAGTAATCGTCTTTTTGAGATAATATTATACTTTAATAAATAACTATGAATTATATTAAGGATAATTCTAGAGAAAATACTCCCAAATATTGCAATAATCATTGTAAACAAGATTATTAATCTAGGTATTTCACTTCATGAATAAATGATACCATTTCAAAAATATATCCCCATAGAAAAAAATACGAACCAATATACCCCGTAACGCAATACATCTAAAATCTCTTGAATTTTAGAATGAGTCATTTGAAGATTGTAGAGTTTGTGTATAAAGAATATACTAATATATAGGAGCGCTCACCAAATTGCGAATATGTTGAGAGATGAGCTGTCTATGGTCTGAATTGGAAGATAAACTCATGGTATGAGGTCAGTAATAAGTCTGATTTCTTTTGCAATAAAAAATGCAATCCAAACTGTACAAAAGTCAATTGGTATTTTTATTATAGAAAAGCTGAGTTCATGCTGTTTCATGCCTGTTTTTATATTGCAATATAGTCCTTTTTTCGTAGTATATCAAAGTTATCATACTTCTCAAACTAAAAAAAGAAATTATGTCTCATAAAAAAGCCAAAAAGAAAGCATTTTTCCCAAATTTTAAAAAGCAAGCACATCACATATTTGCTGATGTGAAATTTACATACAAAAATATATTACATTGGGTTCTTTCAAAAATAATTATTTCATGCTGGAGTGTAGTGCTCTGAATCCTAGTTGCTCTTCCATTTATTATTATAGCAATAATAGCCGGTCTTATTGACCCAATTTCTTGGAGTCAAATTATAAGTTATATACTTACTTGATCTGATGCGTCTACTGAACTTATTAATTCTATGGCTGCACATCCATATTGGCTGGTTTTTATGACTCTAATGTTTGTAGTTACTGCTTTTTTCTTTTTACTCGCATCAAGTTATAATTTATTTCTTCTCTCAAGACTTTCATTAAGCTATGTTGCAGGAAAAAAACTTGTAATTAAGAAAAATCTTTACTTTGATGTCAGATATATACTGAGGTTTATGTGAATACTTTGTTGGAATATAATGTATCTCCTCGCTCCCATCATGATTTGGGCATGAATTGTATTTTTTATGTATTTTTTCTTTAATATTTGATTTATTAGTTTTAATACTCTTTCTCTCCTTATTGCTGTATATACATTTATATTAATACTTTCACTTATATATTTAGTTTATAGGATTATATTTTGATATGTTATTCTTGCTGATGACACAAGAAAAAAGCACTTATGAACCTCAAGATCCTATGTGCGAAAATCTATAGATATTACGAGTGGAGGGAACTTTTTTCGTTTCTTTATTATGTGTATAGTTTATTCATTAGTACTCCTCCCATTCACAAGTATAAGTACTTACTATGAGGAACAATCATGATATATGCGAGATACCCTTATATATAAGAGTGGACTTCTGGATAATTTAGAACCGAAAAAAATTCAATATTATGAATATATAAGTAAGGAATTTAAGTATCTTTCAAACGACGAAATCACCTCTCGTTTACAGATGTATTGATATATTCAAATTATTTTATACTTTATAGGATACTTTCTATTTTCAGGTCTTTTTATTCTTCTTATATGTTCTTTTTATAAGAGAGTTCTTACTAAAAAATAATTATTACTGATAGCGCGTGAAGATACTAATATTTTGAGATGTATATGGGAGACTTTGAAGAAAAGCTATCCTGCGAGAGTTCGAAAAAATGAAAAATACTTATACACCAGACTTTACTGTGGTAAATATTGAAAATATTACCTCTTGAAGAGGTCCTGCATCTGTACATGCTCAAATGATAGATGATCTTTGAGCTGATGTTATGACAGGTGGTGATCATGTGTTTGATAATATGCCTGATATAGAGAAGTATTTTTCAAAAGACGATTGTAAACTTATAAGGCCTGCAAATTTTTTAGAGTCACCTCAGTATACACTCCCATGAGTGTGATATAAAATCATCACACAAAATGCTAAAAGACTCTTGGTAGTCCAACTTTTGTGAGAAGTGTTTATGAATCATAGAGTTGAAAATCCTTTTCTAAAAATTGATGATATTTTGACAAGTATTCCAAGCAAGGATTATGATGCATGTATAGTCGAGTTTCATAGAGAAACAACAGCAGAATTATATGGTATGTGAAACTATCTTGATGGGAGAGTTGGGTGTGTGTATGGGACTCATACGCATATTCAGACAAATGATGCACATGTATTAGAAAAAGGGACGGGCATAATAACAGATGTATGAATGAATGGGCCTTTTGAATGAGTAATATGAGCTGAATTCAGCTCAGTGAAAAAAAGATTTCTCAGTGGCATTTCAAGAGGAAAGATTGAACAGAAACTTACTTGAAAGTATATTATAAATGCTTTACTTTTAGAGTTAGATGCCCTCTCAGGAAAGTGTGTAAACATTGAAAATATATCATTTACATGAAAACTATAAGATGCTAAAGAGGAGAGTTATACTTATTATAATATTTTGTATATTCATAATCACAAGTGTGAGCTTTGGATCGATGCTTTTTTATTTTGATCCATATCAGCACAAGGTTCTTTCTCTCTTGCTTATTGGGGTGTGTTTTACATCTATGATTTCAACTTTTATTGCGTTGATTTTCTATTTCTTTAAAAAAGTATACTATAGGTGAGACGTCTGAGTATATCATATAGTAACAAGCTTGAGGCAATCGTTTTTTCTTGCACTATTACTTATGGGAATTTTTATGATTCAAATATTAGGGATTCCTTTATTGATACCTGTTATGCTATTGATTTGTAGTTTTTTATTTCTCGAATTATTTATCCAAAGTTTTTAATGAATTCTATTATAAAAACATGTCTTGTTTTAATATCATTACTGGTGTATATTCCAGTGGTGTTAGCAATTACTTCATCTGATAAAGGTATAATTTTAAGAAATTTTAAGGCCCAAGAAAGAGAAATGATTTTTGAAAGTGATAGAGTACTCCTGGATGAGGAAGATAAAGGAATACTTAAGACATATAAAAAACTTAATATCTATGAAAATATCTGAACAAAGGTACAAACAAAGAGGGAATATTTAGAAAAACAGAATGATAAAATCACAAGTAGAGTTAATTCTTTGGAACAGTCAGTGAAACAGCTTGATAGCGATATTAGTAGTCTTGTTTCTGAGGTAAATTCTATTAATAGTCAGATTGTAGAAACTAAATCACAAGTTGAAATAAATAAGAAAACTATACTCCTGTTAAAAAACAAGATATCTCAGAGTACAGAAATCTTACTTGAGTATATGGTGTATTTATATAAAAAATGAGAATCTGTATCAAGTAATGAAGATATTGATAACCTTAAAACTATACTCCTATCAGGAGAGAAGATAGATGAACTCATGAACGATCTTTATTTTAAGAGCCTTGTGCAGCTTACGTGACAACAACTTATAGAGAAGCATAGAAGATATATATCTACTCTTTATATTAAAAAGATAGAACTACAAAAACAGGAAGAACAACTCAGGTTATTGAGAAAAACATGAATTCTTGAAAAGAAAATTCTAGACGATAAGAGAGCTGCAAAAAAAAGACTTTTAGAAGTAACTCAAGGACAAGAAGAACTTTATAAAAAGTATATTGATGAAAAATTAGCTGTAGAAAAAGATGTAAAAGTAAAACAACTCAAAGAACAGATAAAACTTAATAATACAAAAAAGAATCTTCTTGAGAAGTATAAGTGTGAATTTGTAACTGATCTTTCGGAGGAGTCTGAGGATTTCCTTGCTTTATCAGGACAGTGTCAAGATATCAATAAGATAATATATGCAGAATCAAGACTTACATGAATAACCCCATGAAGTAATCCTTTTGATTGGCCTGTAAGGCCATACTTAGGTATAAGTGCGTATTATCGAGATGCAGGGTATCAAGAGAGTTTTGGTGCGGATCATGATGCAATAGATATAGTTATTCCTCAGGGAACTGAAATCAAGGCTCCCATGGATGGATATGTAATATATTTACAGCCACCTGTTTCTACTTGATATGCATATATAGCATTAAAGCATTCGGATTGACTCGTCAGCTTATATGGGCATATCAGTAAATCTCTTGTAGGAAAATATGATTTTGTAAAAAGAGGAGAAGTGTTTGCACAGTCATGATGAGAGTATGGGACTTTGTGAGCATGAGTTCTCTCAACTGGACCACATCTGCATTTTGTAGTGTATGAGGATGAAGAGTATGTTGACCCACTTGATTATTTAGACATATCCTATGTTCGTTTTAATGGTTTACCAGAAAAGTATACTTACAAATACCTCTCAGATTTTAAAATAAGAAAATGATATGAATTCTCAGGAACGAAAACTTCCTGAAATTGAGTATTTAGAATAGAGTGAGATACTGAAGTAGAACGTCAAAAATACCTCTTAAATACTTATGCTGTATGAGATTTTAGGTCTTGGGATATATGGATAGAGGAGTCAGTAGCAGAGTGAATAGATCCTACTTTTGTGATGTGTGTATGACTTGCAGAAACAACACTGTGAAAATACCTAAAGACTCCATATAATATCTGAAATGTATGAAATACTGATTCATGATCTACCTACAGCTTTTCTTCTGCTCGGGAAGGAATACATTGGATGACTATAACATTCAATAATAAATACCTTTCACAATATGATGAGATTGATCAATTATCTCGATATGGGAATAAGGATTTATCTAAACCTATTTATGCTTCAAGTGATTTTAATTGGCACAATAACATCACAAAATGTATGAGTCATGTAAAATGACACTATATCCCTGATTACTATAGATTTCGTCTTGATTAATTCTTAATCCTAGAAAAAATACTTTTGTCTATATATGATAAGAGTATTTTTTTTGTCACATAATTGCATATATGAAACATATAGGATAAGCTATATGTAGTATTTTAAAGCTATAGTTATGTTTCGATATTTATTACTTCTTTTGATTTTAGCACCGCAATCACTTTTTGCGGTAGTTTCTGGATGAGAAGAACCGGTTGGTTCAAAGGTGGGAGCAATATCACAGATTTTTACTTGAGAGTTTATTATCAACATGATAGTGAATATTGCTCTAGTTGTTGTTGTGATAGTTCTTACTTTCATTGCTTCGAAGTTTATACAGTCAAAATTGTTTCATTACTTAGAAGCTGCGAATATATGAGACGAGGCAAGTAAGGAAGAAATAATAGGAGTAATAAGTCGTACCATGAATATCTTTGTTTTAATAACAGGATTTTCTATATCTCTTTGAATTTTATGAGTGGATCTTGGGATATTTATGGGATGAATTTGATTTGGTATTTGATTTACACTTAGAACATTCTTAACAAACTTTATTTCATGAATTATAATAGTATCTCAGTGAAGTTATCATATATGAGATTTGATAGAGATTGGGGCGCAAAGGTGAAGAATTACTAAAATTACTTCTTTATTTACTGAAATAGAAGAACTGGATGGTACAGTGTTCAATATACCCAATGTTAGGTTCTTTGAAGAAAATGTGCGAAACTTTCATACCAACGATAAAAGAAGAATAGATGTTCTCGTGAATGTTGGTTATGAAACAGATATACTGCAAGCTAAAAAAGTACTTCAAAAGGTGATTTCTAATTTTCCAATGGTGTTGCAAGCCCCTGCATCTGATGTATTGATTGATGATTTATGAGACAACGGGGTAGCTTTGAAACTTAGATTTTGGGTAAATTCAAAAGAGAATTTTGTAACGTTAAAGTCTAATGTAACTGAAACAGTGAATCTCGCTTTTAAACAAACAGGAATCCATATACCATATCCACAAATTACACTTTCCTGAAAGATAGATACATAAATTATTATTTTTATAGTAAAAAGTATTTGTTTTTTATAGTAAAATAGCTATATTTTTTATAGCTATTTTTTACTTATTCTAAAGCAAAATATAACATGTTGGATTTTAACAAAATTGTTAAAAAATTGTGAAATAAATGATGAAATGTTATTTTTAAGAAAGATATATTTGAGTTTATAGATCCAGAGTACAAGAAAGAAAACCAGACAAAATTAAATAAACTTATATACAGACTTCGCTCTGAATGACATTTAATTTCTCTTAAATCATGAGTATATATCGTTCCGAATCAGCAGGATAGAGAGAGTAATAGCATAGATCTCATAGAGAAATACTACCTCACATTACTCAAAAAGTATATAGTGCAGGAGGTATGAAGTCAGTACTATATATCATGACTGAAATCACTTGAGTTTCACATGAAAGATCAATCAATACCAGATAGAATATGCATCATGAATCGTTCTATCAATAAAAAAATAAAAGTATGAAATTATGAGATCATATTTAAAACACTTGCCTGAAAATATCAATGAAAGAAATTAAATCTTTTTAGTAGGTTCTCTGGGTATACCAAAGAGCAAGTTATAGATGGCATAGCCTTTAAAACATCAAATTTAGAGCTGGCACTAGTAGAGTCAGCTTTAGTGCAAGATAGCTATGAAGGATTAGATATATCTCCACTCATGAAAGCGATGAAAAAGTACTGAAATATAATGGACCATGAGGTGTTTAAACAAGTAGGGAAGTATAAGTATAACATGTCCTTTAATAGGCTCAAAGAAGTCTCTAAAACCATTAATGTTGAGCTTTATAAGACTTTTCTTGGTATTATAAAAGAAAATTGATGATGTTTTGTCTGAGAGTGATTGAGATGAATTTAGATTACTTAAAAATACTCTCAAATTTGAGAGTATTTTTTTAATTACTTATGTTATGCCTCAGCATTTTTTCTTGCGAAGAATATACCTGCAGATAAGAGAAGAGCAATGAGCATCATAAATACATACATTTCAGGACCAGTTTTTACTTTTGTCATTTCTGAGAGTGATCACTGAACCACTTCACCACTACTTGTTTTTCAAACTGCTTTAATTGCAAAGTCTTCATATTTAATTTCTTCACCGGTGATTTCTATCTCGTATCTTGGTTCTTGGAGACTTTCAAGGAGAACAATTTTATTTTCTTCTATTTTTTTATATATATTATAGCTTTCTGCATCGTCGAGTTTATCCCAGGTAAGGATAGATTTGGTTTTTAGTTCGGTTACTTGTATGTTTTTAACTGTGAGATCAAGATTTTCAGGTACAGGAGCTTCTTCTGCTGCTTCTAGTTCAATGATTTCTGGTTCTTCAGGTTTTGGTTCTTCCTGCGCAACTGTAAGCTCTGGAGCTGGTATAACTATGAGTGTTTCTACTCATCTTTCTTGCGTTTCATGGGCAAATTCATCTTTGAGTACTACATCTATAGGGTATTCTCATGCGTCTGATGGAGCGAGAGTTGCCCCTCTGTAAATTCCATCTTTTTCTTCTGTAAGTTTAATGATGATATCATTCAGTATAACTTGTACTTCTCTGAGTCCAGTGTTTGAAACAAGTTCCATTGATATTTCACTTC